>NZ_JACJOR010000258.1:0-24674 GCF_014695615.1 Leptolyngbya sp. FACHB-711 | reverse complement strand
TCCCTGGGCAGGATCGCTAGTGATGTCAGTTGTCTTCATTGTGCAGGCGATGCTGTTTCAAGATGGAGGCTTAACCGCGCTGGGCGCAAACATTTTCAATATGGGCTTGATTGGGACTTTTGCAGGCTACTACCTGTACAAAGTAATTCGCTCCAGTATCGGCATGAACCACTGGCGAGGGATGTCAGTTGCTTCTGCTGGGGCTGCCTGGATCAGCGTCGTTGTGGCGGCGATCGTCTGTGCGTTTCAGCTTGCTTTGTCAGGCACAATGCCGCTGGGCGTGTCGTTTACGGCAATGACAGGCTGGCACGTATTAATCGGCATCGGCGAAGCCCTGATTACGCTGGTCGTGCTGAGCTATATCTGGCGCAGCCGCCCAGACCTGCTGTTTGACCCGCCCCGTCGTCGTGCAATGGATACGATGCCTCGTGCGATTTCTCCTCGCTAACGATCGCAACCCATTCTCTGCGCTTCACCGCCTAACTCGATCTTTATCAATTTCAATCTGAGTGTTTGAAGGAAATATTGCTATGCGTCAGTCTTCTCGCAATCGCGCTTTCACCGTACTGGGACTCAGCGTGGCTCTTTTGATTGCCGTGTTTCTCTCGCCGTTTGCCAGTAGCAATCCTGACGGACTCGATCGCGTTTCACAGGACTACGGCTTTGATCAAAAAGCGGCTGAAAATCCCCCGGCTCATAGGTTACCCTTTTATTCCATTTTTGAAGAATACGCGCTTCGCGGAGTGCCGGATGCTGTTGCTACACCGCTGGCAGGCTTGCTGGGAACCCTGGCAACCTTTGGCATTGCCTGGAGCATGGGCAAACTGCTGGTCAAAGGCGATGCGCCTGCTCCGATCGATCGAATTCCGCCTGGGGATGAGTAGCCTGTTTGCAGTCCCCAATCTCCCTTTGCTCCACCCTTCGATTCACTAGGATTTCGCTGAATGCTGCTCCACATTGGCGCATTTCATCTGGATATTGATAGCCAGCAAACGACCCCCTGGCATCGGCTCATTCCCAGAACACGGGTAATTTGCGCTTTGCTGTTTGTGTTTGCCACAGCCCTCACCCCCAACGGACGCTGGCTCACCTGGCTGGTGTATGGTCTGGGGTTATTGAGCTTAATCCTGACGGCACGATTGACCCTGCCTGTTCTGCTCAGACGGGTGGCAGTCGAGTTTACCTTTGTGGGTGTAGTGATTGTGGGAACGCTGTTTCGCGAGGGGGGAACGGTGCTGTGGCAGTGGGGCTGGCTGAAGGTGACCACGGTCGGACTCACGGTGTTGGGAAGCGTTGCACTGAAGGCATTGCTGTCTTTGCTGATGCTGAATTTGCTGGTGCTGACGACTTCGATCCCCGCACTGCTGAATGCCCTGGCTGACCTGAAAATGCCCCCGTTGCTGATTGCGATCATTGCGTCGATGTATCGTTACATCAATGTGCTGGTCGATGAATTTAACACGATGCGACGAGCGGCACAATCCCGTAATCTATTAAATCATCGGGGCAGGCAGCGACTTGTATTCGGCAACATGATCGGATCGCTGTTTGTTCGCACTTATGAGCGGGGCGATCGCATCCATCAGGCAATGCTGTCTCGCGGCTATCAAAACATACCGCCCCTGCAGGAACACCCCCGCCCTGGTCGGATCGATACGATCGCCATTACCATGATGATTCTGCTGCTGCTGCTCGGTCAGGCAGTTTTGCTCGGATTCTAAATTCATCTGCTGCGTTCACCCCCAACGTCATTTACCGTAAGAATGCACCATAACCCAATTAGCATTGAGCAGCTTTGCTACACCTATCCTGACGGCACACAAGCTCTCCAAGACATTAACTTATCTATTCGTGCTAGCGAAAAAGTGGCGATCGTCGGCGCAAACGGCTCTGGCAAGTCCACTTTTTTGCTGCATCTAAACGGGCTGCTGCTGCCCCAAACCGGGCAGGTTGTCATTGGCGAATTACCTGTCACTGAGAGAAATCTGACTGCAATCCGAAACTTTGTCGGCGTTGTGTTTCAAAATCCTGACGACCAGATTTTCATGCCGACCGTCTGGGAAGATATCACCTTTGGTCCGATGAATCAGGGCTTGCGCGGCAAGGAACTTACCCATCGATCGCAGCACGCTATGCACGCGATCGGACTGGAACCCGATCGATTTGCCAACCGCAACGCGATGAATTTGTCGGGCGGCGAAAAAAAGCGGGTCGCGATCGCAGGCGTTCTGGCAATGCAGCCGCAGGTTTTAGTGCTGGATGAACCTACCGCTCAGCTTGATCCCCGCTCTCGCCGCCAGTTGATTCAGCTTTTGCGGGTGCTTCCCCTGACCCAGCTTATCGCCACCCACGATCTGGATTTAGCGGTAGAGCTGTGTAGCCGCACGGTGGTTCTCAGCAATGGACAAATCGTGTACGATGGCGCAACCGAATTGGTGATGAACGATCGCGAATTTCTGGAACAGCACGCCCTGGAAACGCCGCTTTGCTACACTCGCCCTTATTGCCAGCTTGACGATCGCCCGATCGACCGACCCCATCCGGCAACGCTGGGAGAATTGTAGTTCACGCTGACCAAGCTCACGCTGGCAAGCTTTGCAAATCCAGTTTGATGGATTCTTAGGTGCATTCTTAATAAGGGCAAGATTAAGGACAGAGGCAAAATAAGGGCAGATTGAGCAGACATCTCAAACTACCCTCTCGTCAACCTCGCTTCCTACGCCGGACTGCTAAAATCCGCTCGCGTAATCTGATTTGCAGAAACACCGCGTACCAGTGCCAGAACATCATTCCGTAAGCGAATCAGCGTTCCAGCCTCTGTGTCTTCGATCGTCAGGCTGCCAAATCGGAGTCCCTCGCTGAGTTGAAGCCGATCGGCTCGTTGATAGTCGCGAATGGTATCCTGGCCTCTGCCCGTTTCCAGCACAAAGAAATCTCTGCCCTGGTCGCCCGTGAGCTGATCGCTGCCCAAGCCGCCTTTCAGGATATCTCTGCCTCGGCCCCCTGCCAGTTGGTCGTTGCCTCTGCCGCCCTCTAGCTCATCGTTGCCTCTACCGCCCAACAAGCGATCGGCTCCACCCAAGCCCAGCAAAAGATCGTCGCCTGCAATTCCGCGCAGTGTATTTGCTCGACCTGTTCCAGTGAAGCGACGACCGCGAGTCAGGACTGTGTCGCTCCGCACGCTGAGGTTTTGAATCCGGGTGTCTTGCGTCGGATCGGTATCCTGCTGATTGAAAGAGCCAACTTGTGCCAAATATTCTGCCAAGGCATCCTGTTCGCTTCCGCTGGGCGCAAAGGCAAAGCGTCCCGCAGGCAGAGTGGGAGCCGCATCAATCACACCATTGCCATTGAGATCCGCCGTGGTTTCTCCGGTCAGATCCACCCGGTTCGCCAGGGTCGGATTGGCGCGCACAAACTGTGGAAAGGGATAGCCATCGCCGCCCGATGCCGATCCGGCTGTCGTGCCTGCCAGGAAGTTCAGGGTCACCATGCGGAAGGTGCGGTTTGCATCGCCGACGATCGCCCCATTCTGCACGAGCGTGCTAGTGACTCTGCCCTGCTCATCTACCAAGGCAACATTGCGAATTCGCCGTCCGCCATCGAGCGTACCGTTGCCGTTTCTGTCTTCGCCGGAATCCAGCGTGCCGTTGCCGTTCCCATCTTCGGCTGCTGCGAGATTCGGGTCAAAGCTAAACACCATGCCGCCCACCTGGGGAAAGCGTCCCGGAGTTGCGCCCGGTGCAGTATCCGCCACGCCATGTTCAAGCAACTGCTTAAGCTGGGCAGTGGTAACGGTAATCAGCGATAGCCCGTTGTTAAACCGCAGCGAGTTCTCAATATCCAGCTGGGACACATCGCCTGCCTGTTTGTTGGGCGCGAGCGAGTTGGGCTGGGGCGGCAGCTTTTGCACATCGTCTGCATCTGTTGCGCCGGGAGCCGCAGACACCGAGCCAATATTATCTCGAATGCCACCGCCGTTCCTCAGAGACAGCGTAACGGTGGGATCAATCTGCCGAGCATAGGCGATATTAGCATCAGCGGTTAAACTGCCCAGATTCGTTTCCTGAGTTCGCACGTCGTTGCGGGTTCCGTTCAGGAAGAATTTGGTTTTTCCGGTGATAGTGCTGTCTTTGCTGCTGATGATCGTTCTCAGTCCATCCGAGATCGCCACAATATTGGGATTTGCTACCGCACGCGGGTCAACATTGCTGCCATACAGGCGATCGACTCCCGCTTCGTCTGTGGCAAAAGCACCGTTTAACACCGGATTGAGGCTATTGAGATTCAGGACACCCTGATCGTCAAATTCGACAATTAATCGACCGACATAGCGATAGTTTGCGTCAGTATTGAGCACCAGCACCGGCTGACCCGAAGCGGAAGTTCGCTGAATTGGATAGCCCTGTACCGGAGGGTTGCCTCCGTCCGATCGCGGCGCATCGTTGGCTTCGAGCAGGGGCGTATGAGAACCACCCGCAATAATAATGTCTACGTCTCGCAGGCGGGGAGCCAGTTCATCTCGCTCAATGTTGAGCTGCTGCATGTGCGACAGCAAAACGATTTTGTTGATGCCCTGTCCCTTCAGAACGTCCACAGTTTGCTGAATCTCGGCGGCCAAGGCAGCGTAGTCAGTAGGGCTAGACGGGAGAACGGTCACACCTCCGGGTGAAGAGATGGTGCGAAGCGTAGGAGTTGTTGCGCCCACAATCCCAACTTTTTCGCCGTTTGGCAGCGTGATTACCGTGCTCTCGGCAATCTGCCGTCGGATCGTGCTGGCTTCGGCGGTGATGGGATTGGCAGCCACTAAACCGCGCAGATTCTCATCGGTCGAGAAATCCAGGTTTGAGCTGAGGTAAGGAAAATTCGTGCCCGGATTGCCGCTGCCCGATCGAATTAAATCTGCAACCTGCCGCGTTCCCAGATCAAACTCGTGGTTGCCAAAGGCAGATGCCTGAATGCCCAGGTTGTTCAGGATCGCGATATCTGCCCGTCCGATCGTGGGGGCGCTGCTGGTTCCCAATCCTCCCACTCCATTAAGGCGCGGATCGCTGGAAGCATTGAAAAACGGACCCGGAAGATAGTTATCGCCCGAAGACAGGGTGAGCGTATTGGCTAAAGCATCTGCCGGAGCCGCAAACGGTCCTGTCGTGGAAGTTCTTAAGTAGTTAAGGATTGCCGAAAACCGAATCGAATCATCGATCGCCGGAATTCCAGCTTCAAAATCAGAGGCATGGAGGATTTGCAGTCTCGTCGGCATAAGCTTAAGGAAGGATTGGGCGTGAATAATAGGGAAATTGCCTTCCTGACGATCCCACAGCAAAATTAAGCGAAATTGATTGCCGGATTAAGGCTGTTTAACCTCTAGTTAAGTCCTTCCCCAGAAGGATTCTGCCCCTTGAGAATGAGGCTTCAGTTAAAATAGAGACAGCAAGATTCAAAACAATTAACGTCGTTAAAGCCCTTGATCCAAGCCGAAACCCTGGAACTGCTGGAATGGTCAAGACTGTGCCAGCACCTCGCCACCTTTGCCGCCACGAAACTCGGAAAAACAGCCTCAATTCAACTTCCCATTCCAGAGACGATCGCCCAGAGCCAGACCCTCCTTGACCAAACCAAAGAGGTTTATCAGCTCGAAACGCTGGTGTCGGGCGGTTTGTCGTTTGATGGCGTGCAGGACATCGGCGACTCGCTAGAGCGAGCAGGGCTGCGGGGCATTCTGGCAGGGCAGGAATTGCTCGACATCGCCACAACCCTCAACGGAGCCAGGCAAATCCGCCGCGTCATCGATAACCAGCCAGACATGACTGTACTCAATAATCTGGTTGCCGAGCTGCGAACCTACCCTGAAATTGAGCAGGAAATTCATCGCTGCATCGACGATCGCGGCAAAGTTACCGATCGTGCCAATCCCAAGCTGGCAGGCATCCGGGAGCAAATTCGCAGTACCCGCGATCGAATTTATGAAGTGCTGCACCGCACCCTGCAACGCCAGTCGAACGCGATTCAGGAGCCGCTGATTACGCAGAGGGGCGATCGGTTTGTGATTCCAGTGAAGGCTTCTCATAAAGATGCGATTCCCGGCGTGGTTCACGACACTTCAACCAGCGGATTAACCCTCTACGTGGAGCCGCATTCGATCGTGAATCAGGGCAACCAGCTCCGTCAGTTAGTGCGCCAAGAACAGCGCGAAGAAGAAGAAGTGCGGCGAGTACTTACTGAGCAAATTGCTGAAGTTCAGGAGGATCTGGAACGACTGCTGGCGATCGTCACCACCCTGGATCTGGCAACCGCTCGCGCTCGCTACTCCTACTGGCTGAAAGCAAACCCGCCCCGGTTTATCCCCTTCACCGAACAGGATTCATCTTCAGATTCTCCAGCACAAATCACGCTGCGCCAGCTTCGTCACCCCCTCCTAGTCTGGCAGCAGCAGCATGAACAGGGAACATCTGTTGTGCCGATCGATCTGGTGATTCAGCCGCGTTTGCGCGTTGTTGCGATCACGGGACCTAACACAGGCGGCAAAACTGTCACGCTCAAAACAATGGGATTGGCGGCACTGATGGCAAAAGTGGGCCTGTTCATTCCTGCCCGCGAACCTGTGGAAATTCCCTGGTTTGAGCAAATCCTCGCAGACATTGGCGACGAACAATCCCTTCAGCAAAGCCTCTCCACTTTCTCAGGGCACATCCGCCGCATCAGCCGCATTTTGGCGGCACTGGGTAGCGATGCGATCGAAACACCCTCTTCGACCCACCACTCAGCCCCCGAGCCAGCCAACGAAAGCGAAGCTCAAAGTCCTCCAGAATCAGGGGATTCAGAGAACAGTCAAACTGAAGCTCAAAGTTCCTCAGACTTGAGCGATTTAGGGGGCGATCGGGCGACTGATACTCACCGATTTTCCCTCGCCAACGCCCTCATTCTCCTCGACGAAGTTGGAGCCGGAACTGACCCCTCTGAAGGCAGTGCCCTCGCGATCGCGCTCCTGAACCATCTTGCCGATCACGCTGCCCTCACGATCGCCACCACTCACTTTGGCGAACTCAAGGCTCTCAAATATCAAGACGATCGCTTTGAAAATGCCTCCGTGGAATTCGACGATGTTTCTTTGTCACCCACCTATCGCCTGCTCTGGGGCATTCCGGGACGATCGAACGCACTGACGATCGCCAAACGGCTTGGTCTCAATCCTGAAGTCGTAGAAGCCGCACAAAATCAGGTTGGCATGGGCGCAACGGCGGAAGTCAACGAAGTCATCGCCGGACTGGAAGCACAACGACGGCAGCAGGAAGAAAAAGCGCGAACCGCTCAGCAGTTAGTCACTGAGACCGAGCGGCTTTATCGGGAAGTGTCTCGCAAAGCCGAAATGCTGCAAAACCGGGAGCGCGAGCTTCAGGCACAGCAAGAACAGGCAATTCAGCAGGCAATTCAGCAGGCAAAAGGTGAAATTGCCCAGGTGATTCGCCGTCTGCAAAAAGGCACACCCACCGGACAAGATGCCCAGCGCGCTACGGATAACCTGAATCAAATCGCGGCTCAGCGCTTGCCTTCTCGTCAGGCTCCACCCAAGCCGAAATCAGGCTTCCGTCCCCAGGTAGGCGATCGGGTCCGCATTCCGCGACTGGGACAAACCGCCGAAGTCCTGACTGCTCCCAACGACGCAAACGAGCTGCAAGTCCGCTTTGGGCTGATGAAAATGACCGTCACCCTGGCAGACATCGAATCGCTCCAGGGCGAAAAACCAGAAATTCCTGAAAAGCCCAAGCCAACTCCCACCCCCTCTCCCCAACCTCCTACCTCTCCCTCTCCCCCCGCTCCTGCCGTCCGCACCTCTCGCAATACGATCGACCTCCGCGGCAAACGGGTCGCCGATGCCGAACAAGATCTCGATCAGGCGATCGGTCGGGCAGATTCAGGGTCGCTTTGGATTATCCACGGACACGGCACAGGCAAGCTGCGGCAGGGCATTCAGGACTTTCTCAAACGCCACCCGCAGGTTGAAAGCTTTGAGTTGGCCGATCACACCGATGGCGGCACCGGGGTTACGGTCGCTCAAATTCGTTGATCTGTTGCTCTCAGCCACCCCAATTTTAAGAAGAAGCTGAACTCTTCCAGGGTTCAAAGCCTGCTGGAATCGGGGGCTTTCAGCGGCTGTACGGTTGTCCCCCAATGCTGAACCAGGGAGCCACCCATATAATGAATGAGAGAGACGTAAAGTTTTGTAAAAGGAAGTCTTCATGACTCATCCCAGCCTGACCCAGCTTGCCACCCAACTTGAAAGCGCAGATTCCAAGGACCGCATGATTGCTCTGGCATCGCTGCGAAATGTCCCGCCAGAAGACGCGGTTCCCCTGATTAAAAAAGTGCTGGACGACGAAAGTCTTCAGATTCGATCGATGGCAGTGTTCTCGCTGGGTGTGAAGCAAACCGAAGAGTGCTACCCCATCCTGATTCGCCTGATGCAATCCGATCCCGATTACGGCATTCGCGCAGACGCAGCCGGAGCATTGGGCTACCTCGAAGACCCCCGTGCGTTTGAACCGCTGGTTCGGGCCTTTTATGAAGACACCGACTGGCTGGTGCGTTTCAGTGCTGCCGTTGCCCTGGGCAATCTCAAAAACCCCCGCGCCCGTGATGTGCTGCTGGATGCGCTGGAAAGTCCTGAAGGCGTTGTACACCAGGCAGCGATCGCGGCACTCGGCGAAATCGGAGCTGTTGATGCAGTCGATTCAATGCTGCGCTTTGCTCAGTCCGACGATTGGCTTCTGCGCCAAAGACTGGCAGAGGCACTGGGACACCTGCCCGCTCCCAAGAGCATTTCTGCCTTGAAGTACCTTGAAAAAGACAGCCATCCCAACGTCTCTGCGGCTGCCACGATCGCGCTTCAGCGATTAGCAGAACAAAACTTCATTGGATAAGGATGTTCTTGAAATCCTCAATCTTCTGAAAATTATGTTTGGGGGAGCATTCCATTTCCTAAAATAAAATCACAGCTTTCTTTGGGGGTAGTTTGCAGACTGCCCCTTTTGCTGTATCTGGAATAGAGCTATAGCAATTCACTGTTAATTCTCACTGTTAATTCCCATCATTCCCACTCGATTCCTCCACCCACAATCGATCGCCTTCTATCCTGCCCATTACCCCCACAGGCAGGGCTGCATTCACCCCGTCATGCCCAAAAGGAAGCTCTGCCAGAATTGGAATTTTCAGGTCGCCCAGGCGATCGCGTAACACTTCCTCCACGCTAAAACTAGGCACATTCGGCGGCGGATCACACTGGCTAAACCGTCCCACCGCAATCCCTTTCACCTGACTGAATGCCCCACTCATCCGCCACTGGGTCAGCATTCGATCGATTCGGTAAGGAGCCTCGGTCACATCCTCAAACGCGAGAATGACATTGGTGAGGACAGGCTGTTCGGGCGTGTTCAGCAAATGGGTGGCAACGGTGAGGTTCGCAGGCAGCAGAATTCCGCTCGCGGTTCCCTCAACCCAGCTTGTACCCTGAAGCGGTTCGATCGAGCGCCCTTCGACCCAATCAAACAATCGCTGAATTGACCAGGCTGGCTCAGCCGCGATCGTCGTGAGTAAAGGCGCATGAACGCCTGAAATTCCATAACGGCAAAGGCTCCAGAGCAAGCTGGTAATATCCGAGAATCCAATCAGCCATCTGGGGTCATCGAGCCAGCCGCCCCAGTTCTCCAGCAGCCTCGCCCCACCATAGCCGCCTCTAGCACAGAGAATACCGCGACAGTCCGGGTCTTTCAGTGCCTCTAAAAGCTGCGATCGTCTCCCTTCATCTTTGCCTGCCAAGTAGCCCCAGCGATCGTCATAGCCTGAACTCAGCTCAACGCGATAACCG
Organism: Leptolyngbya sp. FACHB-711; assembly: GCF_014695615.1. Taxonomy (NCBI): domain Bacteria; kingdom Bacillati; phylum Cyanobacteriota; class Cyanophyceae; order Leptolyngbyales; family Leptolyngbyaceae; genus Leptolyngbya; species Leptolyngbya sp. FACHB-711. Next base: position 14,815 of record NZ_JACJOR010000258.1, on the reverse strand, counting down.
CGTGACTGCCAGATTTCCACCCCGCGCCGAAAGCTCTCAAACTCCCGCAGTGCCCCACTAGGAGCAATCACCCGCAGCAAATCTCCGGGCTGTAAAGGAGCAGGTTTTTGACATTGCATTTGACATTGCATAAGCTTCACTTCTCCAAGACATCCTGCAACCACCCCTCCACCCGATCGCCCATTGCCTGCATCGAATACACTCGTTCCGCGGTCTGACGGCAGGTTTGGCGATCGATTTTATCAAGCTTTTGGATTGCGGCAACTAAGCCTGAAACGCTATCCGGCTCCACTAGCCAGCCCGTCTCCCCGTCCCGTACAATCTCCGCTGGACCTCCCCGACGGTAAGCAATCACGGGTACACCGCAGGCTAAAGCTTCGATCGCCACATTGCCAAACGCTTCCACCCATTTTGGGGTCATGATCAGTCCACAACACTGCCCTAATTCCTGCTGAAGTTCCCCTGTGGTCAGAAACCCTTCATAGCTGAAGCTGGCATTCGGATAACGCTGGTAGATCGATCGCCAGTAGTCTGGGTCAGGCATCGCGCCCCAAATTTTGAGGGGGAGTCCGGCTTGCTGAGCGGCTTCGATCGCATCTTCGATTCCCTTTTCCGGAGCAATGCGTCCGACCCAGCCCAACTCATCCTCTGCTTTGGCACAAAACTGATACAGCGACAGATCCAAGCCATTGCCCAACACTCGACACTGACTGCCAAACGGAAACGTCTCTGCCTGCGCCCGACTGTGAACGCCAATGCTGCCCGGAAATCGATCGAGGGTTTGCCCAATGACGTGATCCATTGCGTCCGTCAGCGATCCCATACTCACCAAATGGGCGATTGGGCGATCGAAAAACGGCGTGAGGTAAAAGGGCAGCCAATCGTAGGCAAAGTTGATCACAATGTCATAATCGCGCTGCTGCTGATACGCTGCTCCCCAAAGGTTAGCTAGCACTGAGTTCGCCGGAAGGGTAACGAGGGCATTGCGTCCCTGAGTCTGAGCGGTGGTTTGCATTTCACCGGGGATTTGCAAGATCTCTAAGCCAGGCGAAACCGAATGCTGTGGAGCCATAACTACGATCGAATGTCCGCGCTCTTGAAGTGCCAGCCCAATATTTCTTAGGGTTAGCTCGACCCCGCCGCCCAAGCCTGACCCTAATGCCCCGACTGGCGTTGAAACCAATAAAATCCTCAAGCGGTTCCCCCTGCTTTTGTATTCTCTAAAAGAAAATTTCCTGAGCTCGTCGTTGCCTGCATCGATCGTTTCAAAAGAACACTTGAAAAGTTAGCCCGAATTTTTGAATTTTTGCCGAACTGATCGCTTGTCGTAATCCCCGCATAGCTTCCGATACCTCCCACCGCTAGAATACGATATGACTCTGTTGCTAAAGCACAATCGTAGGCGACGGAAGAGGAGAAGCAGCCGGAGAACGAATTGGCTGAACTCTGAAAACCTTAGAGCAAGTGGAAAATAAGCCAATGTCTGCTGAAGTGAACCAACCCTTTGATCCTCTGAATACTCAAACTCAGCCAGAAGAAGTGACGGTTGAACCGAGCGTTGAAACCTTTACCCTTGATCCAGATCCTTCATTTAACCCAAGCGAGGCTGCTGCCGCCGAACTTCAGTCTGAGCTTCAAACAACGATTCAGGAGTTAACGCAGCGGCTCGACGCGCTCAAAACTCAGCTCGACGATCGCAACAACCAATATGCGCGGCTGGCTGCCGATTTTGACAACTTCCGCAAACGGACCCAGAAAGAAAAAGAAGACCTGGAACAAACGCTCAAATGCGCCACGATCAAGGAACTGCTGCCTGTTGTAGATAATTTTGAGCGTGCCCGATCGCAGATCAAGCCCCAAACTGATGCTGAGATGACAATCCACAAAAGCTATCAGGGCGTTTACAAAGATCTGGTCGATCGCCTCAAAAAAGTGGGCGTTGCGGTGATGCGCGTTGAAAATGAGCCGTTTGACCCCAACCTGCACGAAGCGGTCATGCGAGAAACCACCGCAGACGTTCCCGAAGGCACGATCGTTGAAGAACTGCGGCGGGGCTACACCATTGGCGATCAGGTCTTGCGTCACGCGATGGTGAAAGTTGCGGCTGCGCCAGAGGGACTCGGCGAAGAATCTACGGCGGGCTAAATGCTGGCTTCATGATCTTCCGATGAACTGCTGATCCGTCCGCACCGTCTGGAGTCCCTTTGAAAAGAGGCTGAGTTTAAGCAAAGCCAGTGCTCAACCGATCGCTGCTCTTCAACAATTTGGTAAAGAGCTGATCGTATTTCCCGAAAATTGCGGAATACTGAGCAAGGAGTGAAAAGAAACTCAAATGCATCCCCACGGGTTTCCTCATCTCTATTTGATGCGTTCATTTACTCGCACTCTCAGTAAGTAACCACGGATTATGGGAAAAGTTATCGGCATCGACCTGGGCACAACCAATAGCTGCGTTGCAGTCCTGGAAGGCGGAAAACCCGTCGTCATCGCAAACTCTGAAGGCGGAAGGACGACTCCTAGTATCCTTGGCTTTGGCAAATCGGGTGAGCGCCTTGTGGGGCAATTGGCAAAGCGACAGGCAGTCACCAATGCAGAAAATACGGTGTTCAGTATCAAGCGGTTTATCGGTCGCCGCTGGCATGACACCGAGGAAGAGCGGCAGCGCGTTCCCTATACCTGTGTACGCGGCAAAGACGACACCGTGGACGTTCAGATTCGGGGACGCAACTTTACCGCTCAAGAAATCTCAGCCATGATCCTGCAAAAGCTGAAGCAGGATGCCGAGAATTATTTAGGGGAACCTGTAACCCAGGCGGTGATTACCGTTCCCGCTTATTTTACAGACGCACAGCGACAGGCAACGAAGGACGCAGGCACGATCGCCGGGCTGGAAGTGCTTCGCATTATTAACGAGCCAACCGCAGCAGCCCTGTCCTATGGTTTAGACAAACAGGATAAAGATCAAAGCATTCTCGTTTACGACCTGGGTGGGGGCACGTTTGATGTCTCCATTCTTCAGCTTGGTGATGGGGTGTTTGAAGTAAAAGCGACTTCGGGCAATAACCACCTGGGCGGCGATGATCTTGACAATGTGCTGGTGCGCTGGCTGATCGACAATTTCCGTGAACAGGAAGGCGTGGATCTGTCTCAGGACAAAATGGCACTTCAGCGACTTCGCGAAGCGGCAGAGAAAGCCAAAATTGAGCTTTCCAGTATGCTGAACACGACAATCAACCTGCCGTTTATCACCGCCGACGCAACCGGACCCAAGCACCTGGAAGCTGAACTGAGCCGCGCCAAGTTTGAAGAACTGGTCGGACACCTGATTCAGATGACGATCGACCCCGTGACGCAAGCCCTCAAAGACTGCGACCTCACTCCCGATGATATCGATCGCATTATTCTGGTGGGCGGCTCGACGCGAGTGCCTGCGGTGCAAGAAGCAATTCGGAACTGCTTTAACGGTAAAACGCCCGATCGATCGGTTAATCCGGATGAGGCGGTCGCGCTGGGAGCCGCGATTCAGGCAGGCGTTTTAGGCGGCGAAGTTAAGGATCTACTGCTGCTCGATGTGACGCCCCTTTCCCTGGGCATCGAAACGTTAGGAGAAGTGTTCACCCGCATTATCGAACGCAATACGACTATTCCGACGAGCAAAACCCAGACCTTCTCAACCGCAACCGACGGACAAACTTCGGTGGAAATCCATGTCCTCCAGGGCGAGCGGGCAATGGCAAAGGACAACAAGAGTCTGGGTAAGTTCCAGCTTGCGGGAATTCCGCCTGCGCCCAGAGGCGTGCCCCAGATCGAGGTTTCCTTTGAGATCGACGCTAACGGCATTTTGCAGGTGGCTGCCCGCGACAAAGGAACAGGACGCGCCCAGAGTGTGCGAATTAGCAATACGGGCGGTTTGAGCGAAGCCGAGGTTGAGCGGATGCGTCAGGAAGCCGAAGTGTTTGCCGAAGACGATGCCCGCCGCCAGCAGCTTGTAGGACTGCGAAACCAGGCCGATGTGCTGCTCTACAACTACGAAACAACGTTGCGGGACAACGGTGAGCTGATTAACGATGCCCAAAAGCAGATGGCAGCTCAAAGGGTGGCAGAGCTTCGGGCTGCGATCGCCGATCGATCAGTCACGGTAGAAACCATGCGGAACTGTCTGAATGCACTCCAGGAAGCACTTTTGTCGATCGGTCAGTCTGTCTACCAGCGGGCAGATATTACTGAAGACCCAGGCATATCCGAAGATTTTGCCTACAGTAGCGCGTCTCCCTGGGCAAACGGTCAGGAAGCAGCAACCGAAATGATGGACAGCTACAGCAGCGATTTTGGAAATGATGACACGATCGCCGCAGATTATGAGGCAGTTGACTAGGTGCGTGATTTAGGATGGTAAAGGGAGTCGCTGAAATGGCTCAAATCTCAGGTATCATTAGCCTGAATCCATCTCTGTCAATTTCCAATTCCTTTTCTACTCTCTAGAGCAGTGCCCTATGGCGGACTACTATGAAATCCTTGGTGTTTCTCGAAGCGCGGACAAGGAGGAAATTAAACGTGCTTTTCGTCGGCTGGCGCGAAAGTATCACCCGGATGTCAACAAAGACCCTGGAGCCGAAGAGAAATTTAAGGAAATTAACCACGCATACGAAGTTCTGTCGGAGCCGGAAAAGCGGGCAATGTACGATCGCTTTGGTGAAGCAGGCGTAGGCTCTGGAGCAGGAGCAGGTTTCCAGGACTTTGGCGATTTTGGTGGCTTTGCCGATATCTTTGAAAGCTTTTTTAGCGGCTTTTCGGGCAGCGCAACCGGACAGCAAACGCGCAGGCGCACTGGACCCGTACGCGGCGAAGACCTGCGGCTCGATTTGCGGTTGGACTTCCGCGAAGCGGTGTTTGGCGGCGATAAGGAAATTCGCATTAACCATTTGGAGAGCTGCGAGACGTGCAGTGGAACGGGGGCAAAACCCGGCACTCAAGCCCGGATGTGTTCGACTTGTAATGGGGCAGGGCAAGTGCGTCGAGCAACCCGTACCCCTTTTGGCAGCTTTACTCAAGTGTCAGTCTGTCCAACCTGTAATGGCAACGGGCAGGTCATTGAGGAGAAGTGCGAAGTCTGCGGCGGCAACGGGCAGAAGCAGGAAGCCAAGAAGCTGAAGATTTCGATTCCGCCTGGGGTCGATAACGGAACACGGCTACGAGTGTCGAGTGAAGGCGATTCGGGACAGCGCGGCGGTCCGGCGGGAGATTTGTATGTCTATTTGTTTGTGAATGAAGATCCCCACTTCCAGCGCGACGGCATCAATATCCTCTCAGAAGTAAAGATTAGCTATTTGCAGGCAATCCTGGGCGACAAAATCGAAGTCGATACGGTAGACGGCAAAACCGAAGTAACGATCGCCCCTGGAACTCAGCCTAATACCGTTGTTACCCTGGAAAAGCACGGTGTTCCCAGGCTAGGTAATCCCGATAGCCGAGGCGACCATTTGCTGACGGTGAAGATTGATATTCCCACCCGTGTCACCCACGAGGAACGGGAACTGCTCGATAAGCTAGTGAAAATCCGGGGCGATCGGCTCAGCAAAGGCGGCGGCATTGAAGGGTTTCTTGGAGGGCTATTTCGCGGATGACGACGAACCTTCAGCCTGACGCTCAGATGGATCTGCGGGGAACACCCTGTCCGCTCAATTTCGTTCGCACCAAGCTCAGACTAGAGCGCATGACTCCTGGTGCGCTGCTCGAAGTCTGGCTTGATCCGGGCGAGCCGATCGAGCAGGTTCCTGATAGCCTCCGAATGGAAGGGTACGGGATCGAGCAAATCGAAGACCGCAGCGAGTTTTTTGCCTTGAAGGTGCGTCGTCCAGCCACATCGACTGAGTGATCTCTTGAGTGATCTCTTATGAGTGCTGATATGAGTGCTGAGCTGAATCAGCCATTGTCCGCATCAGAGCCCCCATCAGCACCCGTTTCTGATGAATCTGCCCTGACCGGAACTGTTCTAGCAGTGCAGGCAAATTTCTATTTTGTGCAGCTCGACCAACCCCAGGGTGATTCTGACCCGCCGATCGAGCAGCTTTTGTGTACCCGCCGAACTCGCCTGAAAAAAATTGGTCAGCAGGTGATGGTGGGCGATCAAGTCCGAATCGAGGAACCCGACTGGGAAGGAAAACGGGGCGCAATTGCCGAAGTATTTTCCCGGCAGACTGAGCTAGATCGTCCGCCGATCGCCAATGCCGATCAAATTCTGCTAGTGTTTGCTATTGCCGAACCCACGCTCGATCCAGTGCAGCTCAGCCGCTTTTTGGTGAAGGCAGAATCGACGGGCTTGGGCGTTTGCCTATGTCTCAACAAAAAAGATCTGGTGAGCGAAGCAGAACGAGCAGAATGGGGCGATCGGCTGCACGACTGGGGCTACGATCCGGTGATGATCAGTGTCTGGGGTAACTTGGGCTTGCTAGATCTGGAAGCAAGGTTAATCGATCGGATGAGCGTTGTTTCGGGACCATCCGGCGTAGGGAAGTCGAGTTTAATTAATGCCTTGATTCCGGCGATCGATCTGCGGGTGGGCAGAGTCTCCGGTAAACTGGGGCGCGGTCGCCATACTACTCGCCACGTCGAACTATTTCAGATTCCTGGCGGGGGATTGCTTGCCGATACGCCCGGATTTAATCAGCCCGATTTGGACTGTCTTCCGGGTGAATTAGCCCAATTTTTCCCAGAATGCCGTCAACGTCTGAGCGAAGCAAGGTGTCAGTTTAGCAATTGCCTGCACCGAGATGAGCCAAACTGCGCCGTTCGAGGCGACTGGGAGCGGTATGACCTGTATTTGATGTTCCTTGAAGAAGTGATTGCCCGACAGGAGGCGATCGATCGAACAGGCGACCCAGAATCAACCACTAAAGTCAAAATTGGCGGAGAAGGACAAATCGAAGTCGAACCAAAGCTTCAAACAAAAAAATATCGCCGCCCCTCACGCCGAACCGAGAAGCAGCTTTTGCGCGGCATTGTCCAGGACGTAGAAACGCTGATAGATGACGGCGACGCAGAGGTTTAGCGCATATTTTGCTTACGCTCCTGCTTCGGGTCGCGGGTTCCGGCAGCGGCAAGTTCTGCATCCAGAAGGGTGCGTCCGGTAGCAGCCAGATAAACGTCGTCCAGACTGGGGCGCGACTGCGAGATGCCAAACGTGGGCAGTCCAGCGGCTTTGAGTGCCTGCTGAATTGTGATCAACGCTTCGCTATGGGGATCGACCACCAGATTGAGGGAATTGCCCTGGGCTTCATTCACAATCACATCCTGCACAAAGGGCAACGATCGCAGCATAGTTTTCGCATTCTCTGCCTCTTCGACGGGGGTAAATTCACGAATTCGTAATGTGACTCGATCGCCCCCTACCCGATCTTTGAGTTCCGAAGGAGTTCCCGCCGCGATGACGACACCCCGATCGATAATGGCGACGCGATCGGCAAGTGCATCAATTTCTTCTAAATAGTGGCTGGTAATCAAAATGGTAGTTCCATTCGATCGCAACTGTCGCAGGAAGTCCCAGACAATCACGCGGCTTTCGATGTCCAATCCGACTGTTGGTTCATCTAATACGAGAACATCTGGCTGGTGCAGCAGTCCGGCTGCCAGGTCGATTCGTTTTTTCAGACCGCCCGAATAAGTTCCGGTTCGCTTGTCTGCCCAGTCTTGCAGTCCTAACAGCGAGAGTGCCTGGTCGATTCGAGCGGCAGCCTGACTTGCCGGAATATGGTAGATCGCTGCCTGAAGCTGAAGCAGTTCCTGCCCGGTAAGAACCTTATCGAGCGCAACTTCCTGAGCCACATAGCCCAATTTTTGCCGCGCTAATCGTGGGTTTTCCAGAACTGAAATTCCTGAAACTTCGATCGTTCCGGCATCAGGGGTTGCCAGAGTACAGAGGCAGCGTAGCGTTGTCGTCTTTCCGGCTCCATTGGGTCCCAGTAAGCCAAAAATTTCGCCCGGTTCAACTTGTAGCGACACATCTTTAACGGCTTCGACAGAGCCATATCGCTTCTGAAGTTTTTCAATCAGCACTGCTGGAGCCATGCGCTTCTTATTCCTGCTCGATCGTTATATTTCTCAATTTCTTTCTTCATTTTAATAAAAGGTGGGGAGGAGAGGGGTGAATGGATGGGTGGATCAGTGGATGGGTAGGAAGGGGGATGAGTTGGGGAGACGATCGTGGCAGGATAGGAGAGAAGCAAGTGAGATAAAGACCTTATGCGACTCCTTCACACGATGCTGCGTGTTGGCAATCTTGATGAATCTCTGAAGTTTTACTGCGATATGCTGGGAATGAAGCTGCTGCGTCGGAAAGATTATCCGGGCGGAGAGTTTACGCTGGCGTTTGTAGGCTATGGCGATGAGGCAGACCACACGGTGCTGGAGCTAACCCACAACTGGGGCACGTCGCAGTACAACCTGGGCGATGCTTATGGGCATATTGCGATCGGCGTGGATGATATTTACGGAACCTGCGACATGATTCGGCAGCGCGGCGGCAAAGTAGTTCGTGAACCGGGACCAATGAAGCATGGTTCAACGGTGATTGCGTTTGTGGAAGACCCGGACGGCTACAAAGTAGAGCTAATCCAGCTCGGCACACAGGGCAGCACAAGAGAGCAAAAGACGGCAACGCCGCAAGTGGCTATGTAGTTTTGCCATGAGAGAATCCTTAGCGGCTCAAAGTCCCTCAAAGATTGGGGGATTGGGGGCAATGTAGGAGAGCAAATACTGCTCAAACATCCCCGACAAGCAAGTTTACGACCTATCCCTACAGCGATCGCGTTCGAGTAGGGCATTTTTTTCTGCTGGGAAATGGGATCAGATGCAATCAGATGCAAAATGTGATTAGACAGTCAAGCCGATTTCTTAACAGAACTCAATAATTGATTAGAATAATTGAAACTCTATCATTCTGCCTACTTGCTCATGCAAATCAAGCTCACCGAGTCTCGTCTTCCCTTCGCTTCGATGTTGCTGATTGCGCCCTTTTTCCTGTGGGGCACGGCAATGGTGGCAATGAAGGGAACGATTCCCCATACGACACCGCTCTTTATGGCAGGTGTACGGCTTGCTCCAGCGGGGGGAATGATTTTGCTGGCAGCGATCGTGATGGGACGACCCCAACCCAAAGGCTGGCTAGCTTGGCTCTGGATCGCGCTGTTTGGACTGGTAGATGGCACGCTGTTTCAAGGCTTTCTGGCAGAAGGGCTAACACGCACCGGAGCCGGATTAGGTTCCGTGATGATCGACTCTCAGCCGCTTGCCGTTGCACTCATGGCACGCTGGCTCTTTGGGGAACAGGTAGGGCTATGGGGCTGGATCGGGTTAGGGTTTGGTGTGCTGGGCATTAGCCTGTTGGGATTACCCCAGGAATGGTTGCTCAGCCTGTTTCAACAAGGGGGTTCCGTTAGTTCGGCAGCGGACGCGATGCAAAGCGGTTCCCTCTTTGGGGTTATCGAGCAGCTTCTGCAAAATGGGCAATGGCTGATGCTGCTGGCAGCTCTGTCGATGGCAGTCGGAACGGTGATGGTGCGATATGTTTGTCGCTATGCTGATCCGGTAAGCGCGACGGGGTGGCACATGGTGCTGGGCGGCTTGCCTTTGTTCTTCGGCTCAGGCTGGCTGGAAGTCGGGCAGTGGTCGCAGTTGCAGTTCTCTGACTGGCTCTCGCTCTCCTACTCTACGGTGTTTGGCAGCGCGATCGCCTACGGGCTATTCTTTTACTTCGCTTCAAGCGGCAGCCTGACGAGCCTGAGTTCGCTCACCTTTCTCACCCCTGTTTTTGCGCTGCTGTTTGGCAATCTGTTTTTGGGCGAGGTGCTCAATCCGCTGCAGTGGGTTGGCGTTGGTTTAACGCTGGTCAGTATTTATTTAATTAATCAGCGCGACCAGCTCTTGTCCCTCTTTAGGAAAGGAGAAGCGTGGCAGGAAGCCGAAGCTGCCGTAGAACCTTTAGCGATCCTGGCTGACCGAAATCAGGCGGAGTAATGTGCAGTGAGCACGATCGAGTAAGGCTGAGTCAATTGCTGATAGGTGTTGGAACGCAGCAGTTCCCAATAGCGGTGTAGCTCGGCAAGCTGATTGCGATCGATTCGATACGCTTTACCGTCCGGGTAAGTTTCCTGATGAAACGGGGCGTGATCGATCGCCTGATACTCAGGGTTTTGCTGAGATTGGGGCGTGAGTAAGTTCCTTTCCGCCTCGGCAGGAATCAGACCGGGGGGAAGCTGTCCTTCCAAAATGGCGAGAATTCGCGATCGGCAAGATACTGCATCGATGCCTCTTTGCTGAAGCATTTCCAGCACTTCGTCCAGGGTCATCGCTTGGTCGGGAAAACCGCGCATCAGTTCCAGCAGCAGGAAGAAATCGCTGTACTGGTGTTTTGCCTGGTCTAAAGCAAATGGATAAAGCGGCAGCGCAGCAAGACCATAGGCAATGCGGCTACAGGTCGGAATGTAGTCCAGCGACCGAACCCACGGATAGGCATCTTGCAGAATCAGGGCATTAGGCAGCTTTTGCTGAAGCCAGCGCGTGATCGCCCCTAGCGAGGCTGTTCCGCCTGTGCAGACGACCTGCCGCACATTCAGGGCAGGAACCTGGGTCTGGTTGAGCAGCGCATTAAGTTCTCGGTTGAGCCGCTGGACGTAGGGCAACAGCACTTTGGTGGTCAAGTCTTGTCGGAGCAACGTTGTTTGCTGCTGGGCAATTTGAATCACAAAGCGATTTTGCTGCTGAAGATTCAGCTTCAGGGCACGGGCAGTTTCAATCAGCGATCGTCCTGCTTTGGTACGCCGCAGCCGTTGCTGAAGAACCTCGCGCTTTTGCCCGTCTGGTTCACCCACCGCTGGAAATGCAGTTTGCTCCAGATCATTCCGAACTGGGTCCGTTGCAGGCAACAGCGGATAGAGCAATTGAGTGATGATGTCTTGGTCGATCGCCGTTCCCGCATAGGCAAGCGTGCGGATATGAAAGTCAGCGTGGGTAATCGCAGGTGGATTGGTTTCGGAAGGCTGCGCTTCAGAATCACAGTTGGCAAGCTGAACCAAAGCCAGTTCTGTCTGGGTTGCCCCCGCACTTAGAATCAGCGTGTTCCCCTGCCAGTCGATATCCTGGGAAGTCTGCCCCTGCGGCATTTTCAGAGAAGACTGGGAACTTCCGGCAAAGGCGGCAAGCATCGCGGCGATCGGCTCTTCCAAAAACAAAATCTGCTCTGGGCGGCCAACCAGTTTGGCAGACAGCAGGGCTTCGCGCACGTTAAACTGATACGCCTCCGACCATCCAGTAGGGAAGCTAACAATCACGCCAACAAGCTGCTGAAGCGCGATCGCCAGATCTGCCGCTTCCAGATCGACTGCACCACAGGGCAGAAAAGCCTCCGGAAAACTCACTGCCAGCGAAGCCATTAACGCCTGAAGTGACTGCCTCAGCGTCATGAGCGGAATTGGCAGCGCATCTGACCAGGACAACACGGGTTGACTGCCCAGCAAAGCATCCCAGAAGCGGGGCGCATCATAAGGCAGTGTCAGATTCAGGTAGGGTTTGAAGTCGCGAATCAGGGCGTCCTGTGCCTCATCCGACTGACCAGACATTAGAGAAACTGCCAGGGGAAGGCGAAACTGTTTTTCGCTCGATTGATTCGTCCGGTTTTGAGCAGATGCCTGAGCGGTCTCTGGTTCGATTGCAGAGGAAGGGGCTTGCCAGTAGATTGGATAAAGCTGTTGGATCGATCGATTCAGCAGAACAGCAGAAATTCCGGTCGTACCAATGTCGAGTCCCAGATACCATTCACGTGCAGACGCTTCAGCGGGTTGCTCAGTCAGCGGCGGAGATTGAAGCAAATCAGCAACTAGATCTCTTAATGTGCCGTCAAAGAGCGTTCCTTCCAGCAATGCGTCTTCAGGTTCTAGCTGAGGCTCGGATTCTAGTAAATCTAACTCTGCATCAAGTTCCAGGGGGAGTGAACTGTCTGGCGATGCAGAGTCAGTTAAGACTTTTTTTTTTCGCTATCCTCCTGAGGCGCGACTTGATCGGCAGAACTGCTTTGCAGCGATAATGCCACTTCTAACTCCTCGAAGGCATCTGGGATTGGCTGCGTTGGCTCAACTGGGCGCGCTGAGCCGATCGAAGGCAAGTTTTCAAACAGTCCTTCCAGTCCTTCTAGGGTGAAGGAATTGCTGTTGGAGGGGTTCGTTTCTAGCGCATCGCGGCTCGTAGGCTGATCTGCCGCAGCCGTTTCCGCAAAAGCAGGCTGATCGGAAGCGTCATCAAATAGATGCCGCTCGGTAGACTCATCCACAGGAGGCAAAGCAGACAAATCAGAAGGCAAAGCAGATGAATCAGAATCATCAGAAAACCAATCCTCAGCCGAACCAGATAAGTCCGCAGCCAACTCAAGCGGCGCAGAATAATTTGAAAACAAATCCTCGATCGGTTCTTCGCTCTGCCCAATCACGGGTGAAGCGATTCCTTCTTCGGAGAACTGCGAAGCATACGGCTCATCGGAAGCAGTTTCCTCAGCGGCGATCGGATCGGGAAAGGTGGGCTGCAATGCTTCTGGCGGATTCGGGTCAAACCATTGAGCGATCGTTCTTGCCGGGTCTGCTGCTGCCGGGTCTACAAATTCCGCAGAGACTTCCTCAGACGATCGCTCGGACAGTTGCTGAGTTGATTGCTCAGTCGGTTGCTCAGTTGGCTGCTCAGCCAATCGTTCAGGCGATTCGATGGAAATGACTGGCTCTTCCAAGAAATCTATGAACGGCACGGGCGCAACATCCGGTAGCATCCAATCCGCCGCGTCTTCCAGCGTAAAGTTTGCGTCACCTCCTTCCAGGCTCGATAGATCCTGTGCGAGTTGCTCCAGGGTATCGACGGGTAGCTTGAGATTCAGCAGTGCGTCCGGGTGCGAGGGTTCATCTGCCAGGAGATCCTCTTCGGGCTGTGCCAGCTCAAAGGCTTGCTCTTCTGGTCCTGCTTCTCGTTTGGCTAAGTCCTCAACAGAAACATCAGTAGAAACATCGGATGACAGCTCAAAGGGAACCAGATCGAGCAGCGAACTAATAGTTTCGATCGCATCGTCAGCTGGTTGAGCAGATTCCTCCTCAGCAGGGGGAGCAATCGTGACCGCTTCAGCAGGAACCTCAGCAGGAGTCGAACTAGGCGGGTCGAGCTCGATCGATATCGGCGGCTGGGGGGGCGACTGAGGGATTGGCGGCTGAAGGTTTGCAGTCGGTAGCAAAACATTCTCAGCCGTTTGCGGCAGTTCTGGAGCTTCAACGATCGTCAAGTCCTCACTCTCTGCCACAGTTCCAGAGTAGGATACTGCCTCCGGGAAACCGCCAAACCAATCTTCCTCGATCGAAGGATTGGGCAGCATTTCTGCCGGATCCGGGGCGGGCGTATCGGCGGGGTCAACGGTTGCAGCCGCTTCTCCTGGTTCGAAAAGCTCCACATCCGCAAACAAATCTTCGGTGGCGATTCCTCCTTCAGGAAACTGCGAAACAACAGACTGGGAATTGGCCTCGCCAAACAAGCTCTGGTAAAACTCATCCTCGTACAGGTTATCTGGGGAGGCAACCAGGGGCAGTTCCGCGGTTGAGGCAGCTTCTGAAATGGGCTGCAATGTCTCAGAAGAGGGCATCGCCAAGTTTGATTGCAGCTCGGTTGCTTCGGTGCCCTGCATTTCAACGTCAAGCTGATTCAGCAGATCCAGCACTTCGGAAGGATCATCATCAACTTCTGTGAAGGCGTTTTCTTCGACGGAAGTAGAAGCCAGCGACTGGAGAATTTCGGGTTCTGAGTCATCTTGCAGCACCGTTAGATCTGTAGACAAAAAGGAGCTGAGCGGCTCATCCTGAAACAGCGTTAAGTCCTCATCGACGATCGCAAACGGTTCTGGGGAAAGGCTATCGAGGTCAAGCTGCTTTAGCTCCAGGTCAAGCAGATCCAGCGAGTCCAGGTCATCGGCATTCAGTGGTGATGTATCACTCGATGATGTATCGCGCACAAAGGGGTGATTAACTTGAGCGGGCTGGGCAGCATCTAGCTCGTTGAGTTCATCCAATAGGCGGGTAATGTCTCCCTCGGTTTGCTCCGGTTCTGCCGGACGAGATGACGGGGCAGCTTGGGGGAACGGTTCTGCCGCAGATAATCCTTCCGGGGGCAAAGCAGGCTCCCAGTTTCCCGGCTCGATCGAGGTCTGCAAAAAGGTAGAGGCTTCTCGTCCAAGCTGTTCTGCCAGTCGCGTTACCAGAGCAGAAAACATCGCTTCTCCCTGCTGCCCCAGGTTGTGCATCCGGCTCAAACCTTGCTCTAGCGAGTCCTGATAAGTCTGGACGTTTTGCTGAAGGGAGTTGAAAATAATTTGCAGCGAGGAATCCAGCTTTAGCAAAAGCTGATCAGACTGGGTCTGCACGCGCTGAATTTGCTCAAGTCGCTGCGCCGGACTCAGTGCCATCAGATCGCTGCTGGATAAGCCCGATGAACCTTCTGGCAGGGCCGCACCTGAACTTTGGGCGGGCAGGGTCGAAATCATCTGCGTGACCTGCGACGACAGGTTTTCCTGCATTTGGCGAAATGCCGCCTGCAAAAACTCCATCAAAAGCTGATTTTGCTGGGGCAGAGCATATGGCTGTCGCTGTGCTTCAAGCTGCCGGATTTCCTGCAAAAGCATTTCTCGCTGCTGCCGCAACCCATCCAAATCCGATCGCATTGGCTGCAACAAGTTCGATCGCAGATAGTTCATTTCCTGCACCACCGCCTGCAATGCCTGCTGAGCCGACTCCACCGCTTCGGT
>NZ_JACJOR010000257.1:0-8003 GCF_014695615.1 Leptolyngbya sp. FACHB-711 | reverse complement strand
GACAGAAATTTAAAGCGTCGATTCACCTCTGCCATGACGACTGCTGCTTTTATGCTGGCTTCGAGTTTCAGCCTGGGGAAACGCAATTACGAAAAGCGATCGAAGAAAAAAACCAAGTTACAGCAGTTGATTATCATCATCGCAATCTATGGTTTTTTGCTTTCAACGATCTACCACACCGCGCAAATCCTGAGTGAAGCTTCAGTTAAATCGACGCCCGCTGCACAACCCCAACCCGACACCATTCAGGAAGCCCTTGCAGCCCAAGTACGCGGCTACGAACTCGTCCTCAAGCGCGAACCCAATAATCTCACTGCGCTGGAAGGTCTGGCAGTCACAAAGCTCCAGCTCAAGGATTATGCAGGAGCGATCGAGATTCTGCAAGATTTGGTAAAACGGCATCCTGAGCGATCGGACTACGGCGCACTGCTGGCTAAGGCAAAGCAAAAAGCCAATCAAAAATAGCATTGATCAACGAGTGTCTTCTAAAAATCAGGTAGTAGAACAATGCAGTGCAAAATATGTGAAGCAAAATCTCATTCTTTCTCGGTGGCAAAGCTGCTCAATAAGTACAATGTTGAGTACTTTCAGTGTGAAGAGTGCAAATTTGTTCAGACTGAGGAACCGTACTGGCTAGAGGAAGCTTACTCCGAAGCAATTGCAATTAGCGATGTAGGAATCGTTCAGAGGAACACGATGTTCTCTGATATTTCTGCTCGAACTGTGCTTAATTTTTTCAATCATGACGCAAAATTTATTGACTATGGCGGAGGTTATGGCTTATTCGTTCGCATGATGCGAGACTTAGGATTCGACTTTTATTGGTATGACAAATTCTGTCAGAATATATTTGCTAAAGGATTTGAAGCGGATACAAGTGGCCTGAAGAATTATGAGCTTGCGACAGCGTTTGAAGTTTTTGAACACCTTACAAATCCGGTCGTAGATATATCTGAGATATTAAAATGCTCCAGCAGTATATTATTTAGCACAGAACTGTTACCCCCCAGCAACCCTAAACCGGATGAGTGGTGGTATTACGCTCTAGGAGAGGGGCAGCATATTTCAATCTATACCTATCATTCCCTACTGCAATTAGCTGAGCAATTTAATCTCAATCTGTATTCTAATGGTCGTTCGATTCATCTTTTAACCCAAGAGAAAATATCAGCTCATCAATTTCAAAGCATCTGCCGTTATTCAAGTCGCTCAGTTGGCAAAAGGTCTTTAATTGAAAAAGATTATGCTGCTGCTGTCAGTTCTCTAGCCAAAGGTTTTAGTGAATCCACTGAGCCGAATCAAGTGTCGTGCATCAACAGTGACATTAAACCTTCTCAGCAGGTTGAGCAAATTGGGACAGATCTTCCTGAAACGTCTCGCATTGTCATTGACGGCGTATTTTTTCAAATTGTGCAGACTGGAATTGCGCGCGTTTGGCGATCGCTGCTGGAAGAATGGGCAGTCAGCGGCTTTGCTCGTTATCTCACGGTGCTCGATCGAAACGGTACAGCCCCTCAGATTCCTGGAATTCGATATGTCACTATTCCTCGCTACGAATCTAAAAATGCAGTAGCCGATCGCGAACTGCTTCAGCAAATCTGCGACGAAGAACAGGCGAGTTTATTTATTTCGACCTACTACACGACCCCGCTCAAGACACCTGCGGCATTCATGGCATACGACATGATTCCCGAAGTGCAGCAGGCAGATCTCAGCCTTTCGATGTGGCGAGAAAAGCATCACAGCATTCGCTATGCCGATCGCTATCTGGCGATTTCAGAAAATACGGCGCGGGATCTGGTCAAATTCTTCCCAGAAATTTCGAGCGATCAAGTGACGGTGGCTTACTGCGGCGTCGATCCCACATTTCAACCTGCGGTGGCGGCAGAAGTAGAAGCGTTTCGGGCAAAGCACGGCATCGCACAGCCCTATTTCCTGCTGGTGGGAATGCGAAATCAGTTTAAGAACTCGCGGCTATTTTTCCAGGCCTTTGCGCGACTGGCAAATAAAGCGAATGCCAGCATTGTCTGCGTTGGACCCACTCCTTTTCTGGAGGAGGAGTATCAGCCCTATGTCACGGACAGCCAGGTTCACTTGCTGTCGCTCACCGATGCAGAGTTGCGGTTAGCCTATGCGGGTGCTTTGGCGTTTGTCTACCCTTCGCGCTATGAGGGGTTTGGCTTACCGCTCTTGGAAGCAATGGCTTGCGGTTGTCCGGTGATTACCTGCCACAATTCCTCGATCCCAGAAGTGGCAGGCAATGCAGCACTGTACGTGAACGAAGACGATCCGGCTGAACTGGCGGAGGCAATGTTCCAGATCCAGCAGCCCGAACTGCGCGATCGTCTAATTCAGTCAGGATTCGATCGTATCTCCTTATTCTCCTGGGAGCGGATGGCGGCGATCGTCGGTCAAACCCTGGCAGAAGCCGCAAATCTACCCATGCAGGAAGAAGCCGCAGGTTTGCCCCGCCTCTGGGTTTCAGTACCGCGACTGCTAGAGCAATATGTCGCGAATCCATCTAATCCCCAGGTAATCGCTCAACTGCGACAGGCAAGACAGCAGTGGCTTCAAGCATGGTTGTCAGTTTCGCCAGAAGACCTGGCAGACGCAGACGCAGGCGAACTAGGACAAATTCGGCGATCGCTCCTCCGAAGTTCGTTTTGTCAGGTCGCATTAACCGATGCAGAAGCACAAGATCTCCAGCAACTTACAGACACCCTGACCGCAGGCTTCGATCACCCTCAGGCAATTCAGTTTTTGCTGGCAATGCTGCTGTACCGTCCGGTGTATCAGCTTTCCCTGCCCCACAATCTACTGACCGTTCCGGCGGACTGGCGAGAGGAATATCTGAGTTATCTGCTGCGGCTGCCGCCCTACTTTCAGGAAGAAGGTGAGGTAGATGCTTACTGTCGCTATCTCCAGGGCTTAACCGATATTCTACACAACAATATTACCCAGCATCCCGACGACCCAGATTGGCAGCAGGCGGCTCAAATCTTTACCGATCGCGCTAATTTTCTATTGCCCTATTTCGCCCAGCAGAACCTAAAAGACCTCTACCGCAAACGGGCAGAAATTATGGAATGCGCCCTTATACAGCAGGGTTACGAACTGGATTACACCTTCCCAACTCGGACAACTGCGCCCGCCAAACTTCGGGTCGGGGTGCTGTCATCGCACTTTAGCCCGCAAACCGAAACCTTTGCAACGCTGCCCGTCTTTGAGCAGTTGAACCGCGATCGATTTGAAACGATCCTGTTTACGCCCCAGCCCACCGGACATCGCCTAGAACGTTACTGCCTGGGTCACGTCGACCATTTTGTCCCCTTGCCGCAAATCCTGGCTGAGCAGGTGCAAATGATTCGCGATGCCGACCTAGATATTCTGTTTATCGCCAGCAATCTCACCGTCGCCGCTAAAGGCATTACACTGCTGGCACTCCATCGCCTGGCACGGGTGCAGATCACCGGAATGAATTCCCCTGTTACCACCGGAATGCGGCATATAGACTATTACCTGACCAGCCGCCTGATTGAACCCGAGCAGAACCTACAGGCACACTACTGTGAAACATTGATTCCGCTGGACGGCGCAGCCCAATGCTTTGATTTTGCCACCGAGTCTGAACCGCCCCTCACTGCCGCTCTGACGCGATCGGATTTGAACTTGGCTGACACTGCGATCGTCTACAGCTCTGGTGCAAATTTCTACAAAATCACGCCGGAAGTCATGAACGCTTGGGCGCAAATTATCGCCCAGGTTCCCGATTCGGTGCTGATGCTGTATCCGTTTAATAAAAACTGGACATCGAGCTATCCGATCCATAGTTTTCACGATCGCCTCAAAGCCACATTTGCCCGGTATGGCATGAGCGAGGATCGCTATCGCATCTTACCTGCCGCCCCAACCCGATCGGACGTGAAAGAGCGATTAAAGCTCACAGACGTTTACCTGGATTCCTATCCGTTTTCCGGGATGACTTCGCTGATTGATCCATTAGAATTAGGCATTCCGGCGATCGTGATGGAGGTAGACTCTGCCTGTTCGCTGGCGCGAAGTGGAGCTTTTTTGCGCGAGTTGCAGATTGCGGAGTTAATTGCGTTTGACGAAGCTGCGTATGTGCAAAAGGCGATCGAGCTAGGTCAGAATCCGGCTTTCCGGCAGCAGAAGCGGCAGCATATTCGGGAAGCCATGAAACATTGTCCCAGTTTCCTCGATTGCCGTCGCTATAGCGCACAAATGGGAGCGGTCTTCACCCAAATTGCCCAGCAGCACCAAGACCAAGCATTGCAACAGGCATTTCGTTTACGGAAAATCAATTGGCTTGCCTTCCCAGGCTGGAATCAGCCTGAAGACGACCTGTTTGAGAGCTTAGTGGATCTGCTGCGGTTTGCTCTAACTCATCCTGATCGACAAATCATGAGCGTTCTAATGTCGATCGGTGACTGGGACGAAGCGGATGCAAATGATGCGATCTCTAGTGTGCTGCTCTATTTGCTCAGTGAAGAAGGACTCGACGCAGAAGACGGCGCAGAAGTCGTTTTATTAAAACCGCAAGACATTTCCCTGCTGCTGTTGGCTCAAATTCGAGGTCGTGTTTTACTCACGCTAGAAGATACAGAAGCGATCGCTGCCGCAAAAGCCGAATGTTTACCTTCAGTTGCGATGACATGATTCGCGTTGATGCTGCGAAGAAACAAAAATTGTAAAGTGGGCATGCTTACCTCAATCGCAAGTCGAACTAGACAGGCTTTAGCATTGACATTTTTCCAGAATTAAACCGTAAATCCGAGCAGGAGAAAAAAGTGACACAGCCAGGAATACACAGAGGCACAATGCGCGGCGGTTTGCTACAAATTCGTCAATGCGGATTGTTGCCTGGAACGGTGATTGATGTAGGCACAGCGTTAGGTACGTTTGCGCTTTATAGTGCGTTTCCCGAGTGCAAGCACTTTATGATCGAGCCGATCGCCGAAAATGAACCCTATCTGGCAAAGCTCTGTCAGAAATTGGGCAATGCAGACTACATCATTGCTGCTGCTAGCGATCAGTCTGGCACAATGAACCTGCACGTTAATTCGAATCTAGTGCATTCCTCCACAGTAACCGATGCCGACCAGCCCGTTGCCCCCTCATTTGAACAGCGAACGATTCCCACGGTAACGCTTGACCAACTCTGCCAGGAAAAACAGCTTCCGCCTCCCTATTTGATCAAGATTGACGTAGACGGAAACGAAGCCGAGGTGCTAAAAGGAGCAGTCAACATCCTGCCGCGAACTGAATATCTGATCATCGAATCGACGCTGTTTGGACAGATCTATGACGTGATCGACTTCATGCGATCGCACGATTTCGTCATGTACGACATTCTCGATCCGAGTTGGCGACCGGGCGATCGGGCACTCTGGCAGGTCGACTTAGCATTTGTCAAAGTAGATAGTCCGTTTCGAACGCAAACATTCTACATCGAGGCAGCCTTAGAACCCCGTCTGGCAAAACAGATGGAAGACTATCGGCAAGCTTACATTCAACAAATCGAAGACTTTCCCGATCTGAAGCAAACCTCTGAATCGCTGAGTTTAATCGCCTTTCCCAATTGGCATCAGCCTGAAGAAAACCTGTTCGCCATCTTAGCCGATCTGCTACGGTTTGCACTAACTCACGCACAGCGCGATACACTGAGTCTCTTGATTCATTCGGGAACCTGGAACAGCGAAGATGCAAACGAGGCAATTTCTAGCGTATTGCTGTACCTGATGAGTGAAGAGGGTATTGAAGCCGGAGAAAGTCCCGAAATTGTGCTAATTGAACCGTTTAACCTCACGCCACTTCTGATCACGCAGTTGTCTGGTCGAGTTGCGCTTGCCGCAGAGAATCATGTCGCCATTCAAGCTTCTGGGGCTGCCCATCTCCCCGTCTATTTAATTCAGGCGGTTTCTGCTTAGTTTTGTCGTACCCGCAAAGTCTCAGCCTACAAATCCGCTTGCCTGCCAAGCCTCCAGTCCTCACCGCCCGGAAGCTGCACCAGATAGTCTTTCACGATTCCGGGCAGTGCTTTTGCAGGATGCTGATAAGTGAAAGCAAGCAACGTTGTGCTCATTTCCATGAGTTGAGCTCGATCGACGATCGCCCCAAGCTGAAACGGGCTAAACTCTCCCTGCCGCACTTCTACACTTGCCCCATCAATTGCTGCCTCGATCGCCTCCTCCAGCAAATCCTCCCACTCGTTCTGCACAACATAGTAAGACACCGATTGTCTTTCAGATTGAGCTTTTGAATTTGCCGAACCGAATCTGTAATTGATGCTGCCCAGGAATTAGTAGAACGCTGTTCGACCTGATTTTTGATCAGGTGAATCAGAAGGCGCACCAAAAACAACTCAACATTTCGCAGAATCGCCTGTCTGCTTATGCCTTCAAGCTCATCTATGATCGCCAGCGCATCAGCATAGCGTCCTTCTAAAATGCTGTTTCTGAGGTCAAGGAGTTCTTGGGTCATGACAGTTTCTATCCATCCCGTCGATCTCCTGAATAATCTGATGCTTCAAACGATTTGTGGACTCAGGAACAATTGAAGTCATAGAAATCGAAGGATTGGCGATCGAGCTGTCTGCTTTCAGGCTATCACGTCCAGCCGAAGCGCCCCTGTTGCAAGTATAGATCCCACATCTGCTCGTAGGCTTGTTCGACTTCGCGGGCAAATTTTTCAGCATCCCAGAGTGGGGACGTCTGGCGGGACTGTTTGAGTCTCAGGGCAATTTGCTCTCGCAGTTGGGCATCTTCTCCCAGGCGAATGCCCCAGGCAATGTATTCTTCGTCAGTCTGGGCAATGCCTTCACTGATCCCTGCATTGGTCATCATGGCATAGCTGTTGCGGGCTGCCCACTGCTGTCCGACCTTGGTGACGATCGGCACACCCATCCATAGCGTTTCCATCGTCGTCGTCGCGCCATTGTAGGGAAAAGTATCCAGGACCACATCTGCAATAGCAATATTTGCCCGATGGGTTTCTTCATCTGGGTCGCGAGGCAGAAACCGCAGGCGATCGAGCGAAACTCCTTCTTCTTCTGCAAGCTGGTTAAATAGGCTTTGCAGCATTCCCTCGTCTGCCAGACCGCGCACCAGCAGATAGCTGTTGGGCACATTCTTCAGGACACGCAACTGAAGCCGAACCGTATCGGGATAGCGTTTCTGTCCGTTCTGAGCAGTGAGATAAATGACCGCATCTTGAGGAATGCCCAATCGATCGCGCCGCAGCGTCGGAACACCAACTTCAAAGCCATCGATCGCCAAATAGGTCTGGGGCAATCGCCAAATTTTTTCGCTGTAGTAATCCTGAGCCGATTCGGGCAGCACGTAGGGATCTGCTAGATAGTAATCGATCGCCGGAATGCCTGATGCATCTAATCCCAGCCACGTCACCTGGATCGGAGCGGGTCGAAGTGCCATCACGCTGCAAGTTTTATAAGAGGTGAGACTATCCAGGTCTACTAGAATGTCGATTTGGTCATGCTCACAGATATGTTTGGCAATACCAATGTTGTTTCCGTCGTCGAATCGCGCTGAAGCATAGCCATTGTTACGCTCAGGCAGCTGGGAGGAAGCTTTAACAAACCACTCGTTCGTAAAATCAGTAACGTGCTTACAGTCGATGTGGTAAGTATAAATGTCGTACCGATCGCGATCGTGATATTTCATTAGCCAGCGCGCCAAAAAACCAACCGGATGCTGACGCATAAAGCGAGCAATATAGGCGATTTTAAGCTTGCGCTGGGTGCGAGCAGATTGAATGACGGGGGCAGAGAACCGCTGCTGGTATGGCTCTGCTTCGAGTAATTCTTTAACAGAACCGCGTAAACTCTCCTGGATCAGAGCAGCGACCTGATTTTGCAGTGGTCGAAGCTCAGCCGGATTGTCCTCTAGAAAATAGCCGTAGAAAAATCCCTGACTCAGCAGAAGCGGCTGCAAATCTCGATCGTCCTGCGGCTGCTCAAAAAGCTG
>NZ_JACJOR010000256.1:0-4272 GCF_014695615.1 Leptolyngbya sp. FACHB-711 | reverse complement strand
CCGCTGCTGCCAAATGTTTTTGCTGTGTCTCAGTCTGTCGGGAAGCTGCTGGCGATCGAGCAGTTCAGGATGCACGCGCACCACCAGCGATTCTTCGTAGTAGGAACGGTTAAAAATTCCAATGCGACCCCGCTCTGGCATATTTCTGGCGTATCGCCACAGATAATCGTGGTCCAGATCTTCGGCAGAAGGCTGCTTAAAGCTAAACACCTGACAACCCTGGGGATTGATGCCCGACATGACGTGCTTGATTGTGCCATCTTTGCCTGCCGCATCCATTGCTTGAAAAATGCAAAGTAGCGCATAGGTGTTTTGGGCGTAGAGCTTATCTTGAAGTTCACCGAGCCGCTTTACCCCCTGAAGTAGCAGTTCATCCGATCGCGCTTTCAGTTCATCTTTTGAAAGGTGAAGATCTTGGGTTTCTAGTCCTGAAATAAAGCGCGGATCGTAGTGTTTAAGTTTAATCGAAGAATTAGGCTTGACAAGAAATGGATCAAAGTTCATAAAAATATTCCGATTGAGGCGGGCGAATATTCCAATGAGCTGATCTTAGAAGTCCAGTGGAAATTCATTATCCCGCGTCAGGCTGGACTTTGAAAGGAATCATTGCCTGATGAGATTCGCCACAAGATAGAATTCCTTGCTCCAGCAGCGTTAACACCTCTTCAAGCGAAAACGATCGATTTTCCTGAATCGCGATCGCCTTCATTGCCTGACTGAGCTGCTTGTATTGTTCTGAGGTCAGCGGCATTTGCAGATGATGTTCAAACAGATAGCGAAAATTGCTCATCCCGCTATGCTTGCCAAACCAGATTTCCACCTGGCTATGGGGCAGGCTGGTGTAGCTGTGGCGATCGCGCAGCAGGGAATGGACGTGAATCCCCGTTTCGTGATGCTGTGCTTGAGGCGAGTAGGGCGCATGGGCACGAATCCCCTGATGGTGCAATTTCTCAGCGACCTGCGCCACTGCACTGTAGCGAATGCCCGCCACCTCCCAGCCGAACCGCAGCTTTAAGCCGTTGAGCACCTGCTCTAACGCCACATTCCCCGCCCGTTCCCCGATACCGCCAAAGGTTCCAGAAATACCCGATGCTCCAGCTCGAACTGCCTGAATCGTGTTTTCCAGTGCCAAGCCCATGTCGTTGTGAAAATGAACCGCAATTGGCGTTTGGGGTGCGTATTGCAGCAAATCGTGAATCCAGACATAGGTTTTTTCGGGCGTGAGAATGCCGACCGTATCGCACAGAAGAATTTGCTCCACATAGGGCGCAAAAGCGGTCAAACACTCGACCAGAAACTCAAAATCTGCCCGACTCGCATCTTCAGCAGCGAAGCAAATCCGCAAGCCCAGATTGGCAGCATAGCGCAAATGATCCACCACTTTGCCCATCATCTGGCGACGAATTCGATCACGAAGCGCAGAGGGCAATGATTCCCGGTATGCTTTGCCTGCATACAGCGGATGGCGATCGATTTCCGGGTCGCGCAAAAACAGCAGGTGATCGGACACCGCATGAAACAGAATAATTTGCTCCACGCCACAGCTTTTCGACTGGTCGATCGCGCTATAGGTCATTGGGGTGGAAGCGGCAAGGCGATCGGCAAGCCCCTCAGTGACTAACATTTTGACCAGTTCAGCTTCCGTTTCGTGAACCGCAGGCATAAGAGCAATCTGGTGAACGCCTGTGGCAGCAATCTGATGGGCAAGACTGCGTTTTGTTTCCGCGCTGAAGCATAAACCGACCTGCTGTTCTCCGTCGCGCAGCGTCTCATCGGAAATGGTCAGATGAATGATCTCCATGCGCTTAGGACAGGGAGAAACCACAATTGAGCAGGCTTATTGTGGGTAAGCAATCCCAAGGTAACCAATCCCAAGGTAAACAGTCCCATTGAATGATGGTGAGATACCGCTTGCCAGACCCTAAAAACATGAATTTCTCCTCACACCAAAGACATCTTGAGAAAACACCCTGATAGACTGTCGCATCCTCTTCAGAAATTGGTGTATCCCAATTCACGGAATGACATTCTAGATGGTTATAGAGTATCAGAGGTGATTTATGAAGAGAACTTGAGGGAAATTTGGATTGTTCTTGAGCCAATCTTTCACTAATTAGCCAGGTTGCTAACTGGGTAGCTCACTAACCGGGCAATAAAAGAATTTTCGTTCTGAATTGCCCTAAGCACATGTTTGCCTTCAGATGTTTGCCTTGAGCAGATAAAAGCTTCAAACTCTCTTTTGGTTCCTGATTCGGCGTTGCTGAATCGAAGTATAAAGACACAACTTGAGACGCTGCATCGCCCCCTAAATTCCGCAATGCTGGGGGACTTTGAGGATCAGTTCCCCCCAAAATTAGGGGGCTAGGGAGGCGTATCATACTCCAATTCAGCAACGCCCCTGATTCAAAGGGGTTTGGGGGCAATGCAGAAGATTCACCACTGCTCAAGCTCTCCTCACCTTTAACTGTTTAACGCGAACTGTTCAACGCGCCAAATCCTGCTGCGAATCTGCCATCCCAAAGAGTCGTCGGACGATCGGCTTCATTACAGCAGGAGCCACATGAAACGCAGTCGTCCAGAAGTTTGCCGTACCAACCAGGACATCGTTTTGCCGATGTTCGATCGCCCTTCGCAGCGTTTGGGCAACAAATTCTGGGGTTTCCAGAAACGGACTGTGGAACGCTTTATACATCAACTCAAACCGATTTTTGGCGTCATCGCCGCGAAAGAGTGCTCGCTCATAAAGCTGCGTCCGAATAAAGCTGGGATAAATGCCGCAAACCTGAATGCCTTTCGGTTCTACCTCGGCTCGCAGAGATTTTGTTAAGCCTGTAAGCGCGTGTTTGCTGGTGGAATAGGGAACCTGATAAGGAATCGGGTCAAGTCCGCCGATCGACACCACATTGACGATCGTGCCGTTTCCGCGTGTCAGAAAGTGCGGCAGCAGTGCATGAATCGTGTGAATATAGCCCCACAAATTTGTATCCAGAATCGTGTGCCAGTCGTTTAGCGACGCATCCTCGACTGGACCCATGTAGTAAATTCCTGCATTGTTCACTAGCACATCAATTTGTCCTGCCTGAGCAATGGCCTGCTGCATTAACTGTTCCACTTGCACCGGATTGCTAACATCCGCAGAAATCGGGTATGCTTGCTGTCCCAGATTTCGCACTTCGATCGCAGCCGCTTCCAGGGGTTCCGGTTCGCGAGCAACTAGGACGATAGTATAGCCGTGCTTTGCCAGCTCTAGAGCAGTAGCTTTTCCAATCCCTTTTGATGCGCCTGTGACTAGAGCAGTTTTCGTCATGAGAAATTGAGTGGAGGAAAGTTGCTGATGATCCTACTCAGCCGATCGCCTCAATCACCTGCATCGCCCGGACGACTTCTATTCCTCCATCGGACAGAAAATGAGCAAGCGCAAATTAAACACGAATCACGATCTTGCCAAAATGCGTCCCGCTCTGAAGATGCTGATACGCTGCCTTTGCCTCTTTCCACTCAAAGATGCGATCGATCACAGGTTCGATTTGGTGTAGCGTCATCACCCGATTCATCGCCTCAAACATTTCGCGGTTGCCCACGTAAATTCCCTGCACATCAATACTTTTCATAAAAATCTGGGCATAGTTCACGTCGCCCGCTCCTGCCACCACCCCGATCAGGCTCACCCGTCCACCGATTCTCACCGATCGCAGCGATTTATCCAGCGTTCCGGCTCCGCCCACTTCGATTACCTGATCCACACCTTCGCGATCGCTCAATCTGTAAACCTGTTCTTCCCAAGCAGGATAGGTTTTGTAGTTGATGGTTTCATCGGCTCCCATCGCTTTCGCCCGCGCCAACTTTTCATCGCTGCTAGAGGTAATGATGACTCTCGCGCCGTTGATTTTGGCAAACTGAAGCGCAAAGATAGAAACTCCGCCCGTCCCTAGCAGCAGCACCGTTTCACCGGGAATTAAGTGACCCCTGGGGACAAGAGCGTGCCATGCCGTTACCGCCGCACAGGGTAAAGTTGCCCCCGCCTCGTAAGATAAATACTCAGGAAGCTTTACCACCCCATCTTCATGCAGCAGCACCAGTTCTGCCAGCATTCCGTCGATCGCCCCACCCAAAGCCGATTTCGTTTTCTCGCGGGTTAAGCTGCCCGACTGCCAAGCCTGAAAAAAGATGCCTGCAACCCGATCGCCCACCTTGATTCGCGTGACACCCGCACCCACTGCTACGACTTCGCCTGCACCATCTGATAGGGGGACGATCGGAAGCTTTTGTCCG
>NZ_JACJOR010000255.1:0-4285 GCF_014695615.1 Leptolyngbya sp. FACHB-711 | reverse complement strand
GGCAAGCATAAAAACCCGATCGTCTGGTATCTGCACTTTATGCAGGGTTACTGGAGTTGGCGGCGGCTAGTTGGGCTGATGGTGATTTTTAACCTGGCAGAGTTCTGTCTGCACATTCCTGAGAAAAATTTGGTGCTGTTTTGGGTCATTCCGTCGATCGCAAGCTCGCTTCAGCTCTTCTTCTTCGGGACGTTTCTGCCGCATCGAGAACCCGAAGGCGGTTATCCCAGTGCCCATCGTGCCAAAACTTTCGCACTACCAACCCTGCTCTCGTTCCTAGCTTGCTACCACTTTGGCTATCACGAAGAGCATCATGAGTATCCGCGTGTTCCCTGGTGGAGGCTGCCGAAAGTCCATCATGCAAGACTGCAAAATGCCCTGTAGCCACTTGGCTACAGCGGAGCAACTCTATCAAGTTTGCGTCGGGTTCAATGCTTGAAGCCTAGACAAAGCATGGATAGAGCATAAATATCGATTGATATTGATCGATTTCCTGCCTGAAGGTTTTCTTTATTTCTACTCCTGATTACGATTTGATTTAATGCAAGACTGCTTTCCTGAGTCCGCAACTGCGGGCTTTTTTATGTCTATGCTCAAGCCAGGGCGATCGGCAACGGTTCTGCCTTCCTGCTGAATCATCGGGTTAGAAGACTGCCAGAGCAAGCTCACTAATTTTCTCAATATTTCTCCGCAACCTTGATAGACTATTCCAAGTGTCGAAAGATTGATGAAAGCGAATGCGCTCATCGTCGGGATGGCTTGTCTGGAAACAAAAGCGTTTATCAAGAACGTTGAAGACGGGCATTGCGCTATCCCATCTAGTCATCTCCAAACCCTAGAAGTTTACCTCTAGAAACCTATGCCGCCCCTCATTGCCAACTACTATCTGACCTACCGCTGCAATGCTCGCTGCCACTTCTGCGACATTTGGGCACTGGAGCCAAAGCAGGAGGCAAGCCTGGAAACGATCGAGCATAATCTGCGCGACTTGAGGCGATTAGGCGTGAGGTATGTGGATTTTACCGGGGGTGAACCGCTGCTGCGTCATGATGTTGGGCAAATCTATCAGACTGCAAAACAGCTTGGCTTCACAACCAGCATGACCACTAATACGATCCTCTACCCCAAGAAGGCAAAGGAAATTCAGGGATTAGTAGATTTCCTCAACTTTTCGCTAGATGGCGCAGACGCAGAAACCCACGACCACTCCAGAGGCGTGAAAATCTTCGATACGCTAGTTGAGTCCGTTCAACTTGCCCTATCGCTCGGCGAATATCCGGTGCTGAATCACACGGTGACGGCTCAAAACTACGATCGCATCGGCGGGGTGGCAGAGCTGGGGCAAAAGCTGGGGGTGCGGGTCTGGCTCAACCCGGCATTTACGGCACACAGCAATTACAACAGCAAGAAAAATCCGACACCAGAGATTGCTCAGGCAATCGAGTCAACTGCCAGAAGGTATAGAAATGTTGGCTACAATAAGGCTGCTCTGGCATTTATCGAGGCGGGCGGCAACGATACGCAAAACCCACGCTGTAAAGCGGTGGATGCAGTCATCGCCATTTCGCCACACGATGAGCTATTGCTGCCTTGCTATCACTTTGCTCAAACCGGAGTGCCGATCGAGGGTCGGCTCTATGAGCTGTATCGGGAATCGGAAACGGTTGAGGAATATCGTCAGTCGCAGGGCAAGCTATCGGTATGCGAAGGCTGCACGGTCTGGTGTTACCTGATCCCCAGCTTTTTCAAGGGCGTTGACAAATACTGGTTTCTCAATCAAATGACCTATGCCGGCGAATTCCTGGCGCGAAAGCGATTCCTTCAGCGATCCAATAAGAATGAACTCACTCCTGTCTAATCTTCCTGAACCCCTAGATGACAATGACTTGGACGATTCTCTCACCAGCAGTCATTTATTCGATCGAGGCATGGAAGGACGAAGACAAAAAGCAGCCGTTGCAATCACGATGATTTGGGGCGGCACGATCGCTCTGCATCTGCTATCTTGGGGCATCTGGCTGGTTTGGGGTTTAACCACGCTTATGAGCATTCATGCGCTGCGAGTGCTGCTGGCGCGTCCGCTTCCCCCGGCGAAGCTGCTATCGAGCGACGATCCCGAAGCCTGTCCCTATGTCTCGATGCTGGTTGCTGCAAAAAATGAGGAAGCCGTGATTGGCTCTCTGGTTAAAGATTTATGCAGCCTGGATTATCCGAGTAGCCGCTACGACCTGTGGATCATTGACGACAACAGCACCGATCGCACCCCGCAGGTTCTAGAAAAACTGGCACAGGACTATCCGCAGCTTCATGTAGTTCGACGTTCTGCTAATGCGGGAGGGGGAAAATCGGGTGCGCTGAACGAAGTCTGGGAACTGACGCAGGGCGATATTATTGCCGTCTTTGATGCTGATGCCCAGGTTCCGAAGGAGCTTTTGCGACGGGTTGCGCCATTGTTTGACCGCGAAACGATTGGGGCAGTGCAAGTGCGGAAGGCGATCGTGAATGGATTGACCAACCTCTGGACACGCGGACAGACTGCAGAAATGGCGTTTGATAGCTATGTGCAGCAGCAGCGGATCGCGATCGGCGGCATTGGCGAACTGCGGGGCAACGGTCAATTTGTGCGGCGAGCTGCCCTGGAACACTGCGGCGGCTGGAACGAGGAAACGATTACTGACGATCTCGATCTGACGCTGCGGCTGCACCTGAATCGCTGGGAAATTGATCTGCTGATGACTCCTCCCGTTGGTGAAGAAGGCGTCACCACGGCAACCGCGCTCTGGCATCAGCGCAACCGCTGGGCAGAAGGCGGCTATCAGCGATACCTGGACTACTGGCGACTGCTGGTTCGCAACCGCATGGGCACGACAAAATCGATCGACCTGCTGATGTTCATGATGTCGCAGTACCTTCTACCCACTGCCTCTGTACCAGATATGCTGATGGCGATCGTCCGCAGTACGCCTCCGGTGCTGGCTCCGATCACCAGTCTGATGATCACGTTCTCGCTGATCAATCTGTTTCTGGGCATTCGGGCAACACAAAAGGAAACGGTGCGATCGCAAAGCGCGGCGGGTACAGCCCGGTCGAGAAGACTGCCGATCGGGGTAGCAAATGCAATGGCGCAAACCCTGTTCGGAACACTCTATATGCTGCACTGGATTCCAGTAATGGCAAGCACGACGCTGCGAATGGCTGTTCGTCCGAAGCGGCTCAAGTGGGTTAAAACAGTGCATCACGGCTCAAAGCAGGGCTAGATGTCCGCTGTTCGCTTAATTGTTAGCTCAATAGAAAAATTAAATTGGAGCGGTTGGTTGCGATCGATCGCTTTTTTGTTGCGCTTTTGCCCATGTTCTGTCGCGGAGAAGACCGGGGAAAGCGAAAATCTGATGTTACAGAGGAAATACTGCCTGCTGTGAAGAGCAATTTAGGGCGATCGCCAGTCGGGAGGCAGCGTGGCAAAATCGAGGCGAGCATTCGTTAGATTCGTTCCGGTGAGGTCTGCTTCGGATAAATCAGCGTAGCGTAGATCGGCTCCGGTAAAATTTGCATCTCGCAGATTCGCATTGCGAAGGATGGCTCCATAAAGGCTGGCATTGGTAAAGTTAGCTTCCTGCAAGTTGGCATTGCTTAAGTCAGCGTCGCGAAGTTCTGCGTCCTGGAGCTGTGCCTCGGTGAGATTTGCTCTGGATAGGCTGCTGTGCAGCATCTGTGCCTCTTGAAGGTTAGCGTTTCGCAGGTCTGCTTCGCCTAGATCTGCCCCCTGCAACTGTGCCTCCTGAAAATTGGCATTTCGCAGCATTGCCCGCACCAGCATGGCATTGATCAAAATTGCTTTAGTGAACTTTGCCTGTCTGAGATTTGCACGAGTCAAATCAATCCGGCTCAGGTCACGGCCTTGCAGGTCAACTTGCTCCAGGATACAGTCTGGGCAACGATTGGTCTGATTAATGCGATCGATCGGCGGCAGCGTAGGGCGAATCGGCAGCGCGATCAAGGGTTTGTCTTCTGATGATTCTGTCCCCGACGGCTCCGGCGGCATGACTGTAAACCGAAGGGCGATCGGCACGATGGCAAGCAGAATTGCGGCGATCGGCAGGAGAATTTGAACGTTCATTACAGGTCTAATATCGGTTTTAATATCAATTACTTTCATGGCTTGTGCTTATCACGATCGTTCAATAGGGGAAGACGCAGGCAGGGATTCCCGCGAGGTTGCGCTTTGCAATAATCGAACCTCAAAAAGTTGCTCCAGGTTCAGGAAAAACATTGGCTCTGAATCCGC
>NZ_JACJOR010000254.1:0-8028 GCF_014695615.1 Leptolyngbya sp. FACHB-711 | reverse complement strand
TGGTTCGTGCTCAAGAATTGGATGCGCCAACGCTGGGACGAGTTTGACAGTTTTCGCGTTTGTGTCGATGCTGCCTTCAAACATTGTCCGAACGTTTTTCCGTAAAGCTATAACTGCCCCTGATTGACAATCGGACCTGCCATGACATGTCCATGATCGGCGCGAGGACAAATCGATTGCCATACTCCATGGGGCAAGATCATTTCCTCATGAACCGTCGAATGGCGTTGAACTAGATAACGCAACACAGGGTTGTAATCAAGTGATAATGCTAGTTTCAGCATTAATGGCGAATTTTCATCGACAGTAGGAAGCTGGTCTAAAAAACTTAACCCCCAACGTGTAGCGGCAAAGTACTCACCAAGTTTTGCCATCATCGCTCCTCTTAGCTCAGCTTCATCTTGTGCTGTTGCGATCGCTTGAAACAAGGGCTGCAAAGGAATTTCCATTATGTCTATCCAGCTTGTCAGGGAGCCAATACAGCAAAGTGTACTCGATCGAGGTCTAGTCTACAGTTGATTGCCAGTTTAATTTAATTTCAAGGTTGCTACAAACCACTTGATTCATTCTCAATGAGCAAACAGATCTATGGCTCCCTCTACACCTTCATTCGATGCGATCGCCAAGTCAACACCAGAAGATACTCCAGCTTCTCTAAAACCCGCTATCACAGGCTTTTATGCCATTACCGTTCTGTTTAACCTTTGTTTGGTGGCTCAGGTGTTAACGGTTGGGTTGGCTTATTTCGATAACCCTGCCTGGTGGAATAATCATGTCTGGCTTGTACGAGGTTACAGTGGATTATCTTTGGTTCTTCTAGTTTGGGTGTATTGGATCCCCATGTCTCCAAGAATCCGAATGCTAACCCTCAGCCTACCGATTTTGTTAGGATTGCAATTTCTAACGATTCATACGCAACTCTCTCTACCAATTTCCCTAGCCATTTTTCATCCTCTACTCGGATTCTCCCTGTTCTCTGCTTCAACAACGCTGGTTCATCGGGTAGGGCACATTATCTTTCCTAAAAAAGATAACAACACAACGACTTAGGAGAGATTCATGACCTCTAAAGCTGATTCACAGGTTGTTGTAGACACGCAATGGCTGGGCGATCGCCTCCACGCTCCCAAGGTGAGAATTGTTGAAGTTGAAATGACTCCAGACCATTACAAAGAAGCTCACATTCCAGGTGCAGTTTTCTGGAATATCCTGACTGATTTGCTTCTGCCAAACTTAGGCCAAAATCTGGATGTCAATCACATTGAACGATTGCTCTCGCGATCGGGCATCACTAACGAAACAACCGTAGTTGCCTATGGCAGCTATCCTGGAACCGGAGCCTGGATATTTTGGTTGCTAAAGCTATTTGGACATGCTGATGTGCGAGTGCTGGATGGAGGACATCAAAAATGGATGGCAGAAGGTCGTCCTGTGGCCACAGAGTTCTCAACCTTTGCACCCGTTGAATATCAAGCAAAACCTTTGGACACGAATTTGCGAGTACTGGCTGATGAGATGCGAACTGTGATCGATCGCCCCAACCAAGTCATTTTGGATGTCCGCACGATGCAGGAGTACCAAGGTGAGTACTTCTTAATGAAACCGCCTGAAGGAACAGAACGAGCCGGACACATTCCCGGAGCCATTCACCTGGAACATACCCTCACACTCAATGAGGATGGAACCTTTAAATCGATGAGTGAGTTGCAGGAACTCTTTACTAGTAGAGGGATTACACCGGATAAGGAGATTTTTCCCTACTGTGCGATTGGTGGGCGATCGGCTTACACCTGGTTTATTTTGAAGTATTTGCTGGGCTATCCCAATGTTCGCAACTATGACGGTTCATGGAATGAGTGGAGCCGTTTACCGGATGCGTTAATTGAGAAGTGACTTTATGTTCGTTTTACAGATGTCGTTAACTAAAAATGTTCTGAGATGAGTTCCATAAGCCTTTTATCCAGGGAGCTAAGCACATGAACGTTAAAGCTGGTGCTAAGTCCGTTCTGAAGCTGATTGTGATTGCCAGTCTTGTTTCTACTGCAATTTACTTCACTGATAATTACCGATTCATTGAAAATTATTCTCAACCTGGCTGGATTACTTGTTAAGGACAAACGATCGGTAACGTTTGCATTCCCTTAAGCAGCAATTCCAAAGATCGCTTCGATAAATTTCACTTGAGACACACTATCTCCTTGGTCGATTCCTTTTACTTGTCCTTTGCGAATCATCCTCATCGCTTCAGTCCCGCTCAACGTTCTTCTTGCACTATTGAACGACTTGAACCCCATCCTAAGCTTCACGATGCACTGGATGTTTCGATGATCCTGCTCAACGATGTTATTCAAATATTTACTCTGCCTTAATTGGGTCCCTTGGTCGACCCTTGCGGTAACTGCGAAGTAGATCGTCTCTTCTGCTTTGAGAGCATCTATTGCTGCTGGGGAAGCGGCATTCTTGTCCACTGTAATGACTCGTGGAAATTGAGTGTGCTGACCTTTGAGCACCTTACGGAAAAATCGTGCTGCTGCCTTGCCATCGCGCTTTGTACTCAGCATAAAGTCAAGGGTATTCCCCTCCAAATCAACAGCAAGGGTATAGATACTTCCACTCACCCTTGATATGGATATACGTCTCGTCCGCCCTCCACGAGTCGTTTATCAACTTCGGGTGGGGTCGAATGCGTTTGTCCAGCTCTAGGGCATACTTCAGCACCCAACGATTGATCGTCGAATGATCGACTTCCACGCCCCGCTCCTGCATCATCTCCTCTGAGTCTCGATAGCTCAAGGCATCGCGCCAATACCACCGCACATTGAGCAGGATGATTTCAGGCAGAAAGTGCCGCCCTTTGAACAGAGCAGGAGTAGACATCAAAGGGCAAGAAGACACAACAGGGCTTGTCTGCCTTACCATTGACCAGTTTTTGTGACACAACCCCTGATTCTGCCTTCTCTACCCACACCCGTGTGGGTACGATACTCTACTTAACCAAGCCAACGTCGCTTTAATTCCTCCTTCCATACCCAGCTATTAGAAATTAGAAAATTTTTTAGATACTGTCGTGGGAAAAGTAAAATTCTTGATCTAATCAATTCGTTTTCCAGTAGGATTGAGGACATTCACTCGCCAGTGTTAGATATGGCAGTAATCACTTCAATCTTCAATCAAGCAGGAGGCGTAGCGAAATCAACGCTAACGCTGAACTTAGGATATACCCTCTCTCAAGCAGGGCAAAGAGTTTTATTAGTTGATTTTGATCCTCAAGGCAGTCTCACCGTTTTTCTGGGATTTGAGCCTTGGGACTTGCCCGTGACTGTGTACGACACGCTGATGGGAAATTACAGCAGCAAGGAAGCTCTGAGCGCAATTCTTGAGCAGGCGATCGTCTCTGCTCACAATATGGATCTTCTTCCTGCCAATCGACGGCTCGGTAAAGCAGAACTTGAACTGTTCACCGCTATGAATCGAGAGCGCAAGCTGGCAACGATGTTAGAACCATTGCGCGATCGCTATGACTGGATTCTGATTGACTGCCCACCAAGTTTAGGGCTACTCAGTGTATCTGCGCTGACCGCTTCTAATGGAGTGCTAGTTCCGGTTGAAACCGAGTATAAATCCTGGGTTGGGACTGACTTACTGCTGGAGACGATCGCTCTGGTCAGACGTGAGATCAATCCAGACTTGAGTATTTTTGGCTTCATTCCTACAAAGCACGCGAAAACGAAAAGTCAGCATCAGCGAGTTCTCAAAGCAATGCGGGAACAGCTTGCGACGGTTGGGACTGTATTTGACCCCATTCCAAATGCGACTGCCTTTGCGGATGCCTCAGAAGCCGGACAACCTTTGGTGGTCTATGATCGCCGGCATGTTGCTTCGCAATCGATTCAGAATCTTGCAAATTCGCTTCTTGCTACCCACACCCGTGTGGGTAAGAGTAAAGCAGCAAAAGCTCAACCTGCCCGTCGATAAAAAATCCTGCCCCATCTTCTCGTTAAACAACTCTCGTTAAATAGTCACGATGGTTAAAGCTGCAAAATCTGAACGTCCCTACCGAGAGCTTCGATCGCTCGGTGGCTTGTCTTCTCTTTATGATGTTTCTCCCGCTCCTGCTTCTGCTCCGGTTTTAGCACCGGATGAGTGTCAAGTTCCGCTTAATCAAATTCAGCGCAGCAATAAGAATCCGCGTAAATCTTTTAATGCTGCAAAAATGGCCCAGCTTACCGCTTCAGTGCAGAAGTACGGTGTGCTGGAAGCTGTTCTGCTCAAGCCACTTCCGGCAGCACAGGAACCATTCCGGTATGAGTTAGTATTCGGCGAACGGCGTTACCTAGCAGCAGAGGCAGCAGGGCTGAGTGAAATCCGTGCCCGTATTCTGACATCGGAAGAGGTGCAGCAGTGGAAGGAAGTTGACATTGCTCAGATCCGATTAATTGAAAACTTGAACCGTGAAGACCTCAATGCAGTTGAGGAGACTCATGCGATCGTTGAATTGCTGGCACTCCAGCTTCAAGTTCCAGCGCCGGAAATTCCGCGGCTGCTATACCGACTGCACCAGCAGCACCGTAAACGCAGAGGTGAAGAGAACCATGCTTCCCACACGGGTGTGGGTATGGTCCCGCTGACCTCACTGAACGAACAACTTTCCCAGTGGATGAACAACAGCGATGATGCAGTGATGTTCGAGCGAGTTCTGTGGGAGGTTGAGTACGCTTTTGAGGGATTGGGACGATTTAGTTGGCAGTCTTTTGTTCAGCATCGACTGCCTCTCCTGAATTTGCCTCTGGACGTACAAAATGCGATTCGAGCTGGGCAGCTACCTTATAGTGCAGGCAAGTTGATGGCTCGAATTACGGATAAAGATCAGCGCCAGGTATTACTGGAGCAGGCGACTGCCTCTAGCTGGACAAGGGAGCAAATTGCAGAAGCAGTGCGATCGTATCTTGAACCAAAATCTAGTCACTCTGCACGAGGTTCAGACCCAACTACAAAATTCCAGGAGACACTGCAAACCACAATGAGCAAACTTAGGAAAGCAAAGCTCACACCCAAAAAATGTGCAGAAGCCGAAAAACTGCTCCAGCAGCTTCTGGCGATTGTTGAGTCGGATAGTAATAGTTGACAGTGCGGCAATTGCAGGAATTCGTCCTCCCTGTTCGGGTTTCAGTGCTCTAACTCGACGCAACAAAGCGTAACCATCCTCGTCGGGCATCCCAATGTCACTAATCAAGATATCTGGCAGGGGTGAGGATTGAGTCAGTGCCAAGATTGCTTCGTTTGCTGATGCTACAGCGATGACTTCTGCCCCACTCAATTCAAGCATGTGGCTCAGTAACTCTCGCATATCCGCGTCATCATCCACCATCAGTATTCCCAATCCATCGAGCCGAGGGGAGCCGTCAAACGGCACACTGCCTCCGCTCATAGGATGTACCCGTTCTGGTTCCATCGCTGTCGGAATCATTGCCATTAGGGGCAGCTTTACAGTAAACGTAGCACCCTGTCCTTCTCCTGAACTTTCAGCCTGCACCGTCCCCCCCTGCAATTCCACTAATTGACGGACGATCGTTAAACCCAACCCTAACCCACTAATAGACCGGGTTGTAGAACCATCCGCCTGACGAAACCGATCGAAGACGTAGGGCAGGAATTCAGCACTAATGCCTTGACCGTTATCCACCACCACGATTTTAATATCAGAATTAATGCGTTGCAGGCAAACCTGAATTCGTCCTTGTTGCGGAGTGAACTTGATCGCATTGCTCAGCAAATTCCAGACGACCTGCTGTAACCGCTCAGGATCTCCCAACACAGGACCCGCAGTTGGATCAAGCGCCGTTTGTAGCTGGATGTTTTTGGCATTTGCAGCAGGGCGCACCGTATTAATTGCTGCTTCAATCACTGGCAATAGCTGGACGGTTTGCACGTTGAGGCGAATCTTGCCCGTAATGATGCGGGAAATATCAAGCAGATCATTAATCAACTGCCCTTGAGATCTGGCGTTGCGCTCGATCGTTTCTAACGCCCGATGCAGCCTTGCTTCGTTTACCTTCGTTGTCTGTAAGAGGTGAGACCAGCCCAGGATGGCATTTGCGGGGTTCGTAGCTCATGAGAAACGGTCGATAAGAACTCGTCCTTTAATCGATTTAGCCGCTCAGCCTCTGCACGTGCTTGTTGCTCTTGCACCAGCAGTTGAGCACGCGCTTCTTCCGCTCGTTGGCGCAGCCGGATCTCTTTTGCCAATTCATCAATCTTTTTGTTCAGTAGGATGAATCGAGTGCTGGCTGATTCGCTATTGTGCAAACGCAGCAGAATGAGGGCAGGCGATTTGGGTGACCAGGGTTGGAGGTCAGCCCCTTCACAACGACACAAGCAAGTCTTCCCTTCATTAATTGTTAGGGTTAACGAGCCAAGCACCATGGCTCGGCTGCTTGAGCAAGCGCGCAAGTACTGTTTCACCTTCTCTATGGGGTCCGTAACCACCTCAAAGATCGTTTTTCCTTGCAGCATTTGACGTTGCCGCCCAGCATTTGGGTGAATGACGGGTTAGCAGCCAGGAGCTGACCCTGACCCGTCACCAGGAGCATAGGTTCTGGTAGCAGTCTGGTAAACTCAATAAACTGCTCGGGCGTCACCCCTCACACTCTCCCTTAAAGTATTCCCTGCCTGGACTCGCTTCTGCTTCTGGGGTGGGCTTGAGGTAAACGACCACTCGACATTCAAGCGCACCCAGCGCGATCGTCTCTTGCAGTTCGACTTTGGCGTACCCGACATTCTCGGCTGCAATGGAACCAAACACATTGGAGGTCATCATACACATGGCAGGGCAGTCGATGACCTTCTCAGCAAACGGACAAGCCCGGTTTCCTAAGACAATTCTGTCATTTGTTTGTTCGATAATGTAAAAATCTCCCTGGATGCGCCGCTTCAAATCCACGAGGGCATCAGCGACCTGCTCTGGCGTGAAGATGGGATACCTGCAGAGCCGCTTTATAGTCCTGGTCGATCTGCCGCCCCATATTCTGCCTCACAACGCTAATAAATCCTGAGGCTTCCTCTAAACCCACAACCTCTTGTAGTGTTCTCGCTAACTCTCAAATTAAGGTGCGTAAAAACACATCCCGATTCAAAGGAATTGGAAGATTTTCGACAGATGTTTCAGGCTTAATAAAACTGTTCATCACACTATTTCTTGAGATGAGCAGCAATGCTCTTACTGAATGGCTTCCCATCCAACCAGTCAAAAGCGTGAGATTAGCGACTTAAAGAGCCGAAATTAACATAGCTATATCCTGCAATTGCACTAGGTGCTCTGCACTGTTGTCTCTTGCAGGTTGTAGCGCAAGAGAAAGCTCGATCAGAAGGTGAGTCTAGAGGGGCTGTTGTTTTAAGCGCCATTGAAGAAATGCTTGTTCCTAATGAGCAGACACATCGCTGCTTGAAAAGTTATGTATGAAAGTCTGAGTAGTCCTTGCGTTTTTAAGACAATGTGAGAAAAATTGGATCCATCAAAAAGCGTATTTTGGACTCAGAGATTTCAACTAGCGTTTTCATCGCAAGGTGCTGACCTCTTGCCACTGCCATGAAGCGAATCACGGGGGAAGTTATGAAGCAACTCCTAGGTTGCCGCTTGTTAGTTGCTGATGCTTACAAAGATACATGCCTGCTGTTTGAAACCTTCTTTGAGAGCCAGGGAGTTAGGATACTCACTGCTAAAAAAAGCATTTTCGGCAGTGCTTACTCAATCAACGACTGCTGTGGATCTGCAATCAAATTGAGCGCAAGAAATAGCACCGCTAGCTCCTGGTATTCCTTATGTCTTATTAAGAGAGAATGATCGATATACCACGTAGTATAAGTAGTAAATGCAATTTAATATTCGTACTCTATGCCCACGATCGGTCAAACAGAGCTAGCAGATCTGGTGCGGGAAACGCGACAACGCCTAGCACTCTCGCAAGCCAAGTTTGCTGTGAGGATAGGAGTTTCATTCCAAAGCGTCAACCGTTGGGAGAATGGACGAAC
>NZ_JACJOR010000253.1:0-3872 GCF_014695615.1 Leptolyngbya sp. FACHB-711 | reverse complement strand
CGATGCAGTGGATTCGATCGCTCGACAACATCAGCTTTGCCGACTGGTTTCGCCGTCATGGTGGCTCTGAGAATAGCCTCAAGCGGATGTGGAACCCGATCGCCCTCGCCCTGGGCTTTATCGACACTGAGGAAATTTCGGCACGCTGCATGCTGACAATCTTCCTGATGTTTGCGACCAAAACCGAAGCCTCACGGCTGAATCTGCTGGCAGGCTCCCCCGACGAATATCTGCACAAGCCGATCGTCAAATACCTGGAAGACCGGGGCACAAAAATCCACACCCGTCGCCAGACGCGCCGCATTTTGTTTGAGGAACGCGACGGACAAACGATCGTCACAGGTTTATCTATTGCTCAGGGCAACACCGAAGAAACCATTACCGCCGATGCCTACCTTGCCGCCTGTGATGTGCCCGGAATTCAGCGATTGCTGCCGCAGGAATGGCGCCAGTGGAAGGAGTTTAACAACATCTACAAGCTGGAAGCGGTTCCGGTCGTCACGGTGCAAATGCGCTTCGATGGCTGGGTCACAGAAATGAATGATCCGGCTTTGCGAAAGCAGGTCGATCGCGCCGCAGGCATGGACAATTTGCTCTACAGCGCAGATGCCGATTTCTCTTGCTTTGCAGACCTGGCACTCACCAGTCCCAAGGACTATTACCGGGAAGGGCAGGGTTCGCTGATGCAGGTAGTTCTCACTCCC
Organism: Leptolyngbya sp. FACHB-711; assembly: GCF_014695615.1. NCBI lineage: Bacteria > Bacillati > Cyanobacteriota > Cyanophyceae > Leptolyngbyales > Leptolyngbyaceae > Leptolyngbya > Leptolyngbya sp. FACHB-711. The sequence goes on along the minus strand of NZ_JACJOR010000253.1, from coordinate 3,168 downwards.
GGCGATCCGTTTATCAAAATGAGCAACGAGGAAATTGCTCAACACGCGCTGAAGCAAATTCACGATCTGTTTCCCTCATCCCGCGAACTCAATATGACCTGGTTTGGCGTGGTGAAGCTGGCGCAGTCCCTCTACCGCGAACAGCCCGGCATGGACCCCTACCGCCCATCCCAAAAAACGCCGATCGCCAACTTCTTCCTAGCAGGTAGCTACACCGCTCAGGACTATATCGACAGCATGGAAGGCGCAACCATCTCCGGCAAGCAAGCTGCTGCCCGCATCCTCGAACCCACCGGATACAAAGTTCAGGGAGCCGGACTGTTTAAGTATTAGGCGATTTAAGGATTAGGCGATTGGCAAAGCCCAACCTCCCTCCTCCAAACCCCTCCCCCGTTAGATTTAATCAAGGGACGAGGGGTTAAGCATTTTTTGGGCGGATCGCTCCAGAAGGCTCATCAATTTGCCTTGCACAAACGCATCTCGGACGATCGAGTCACCTGCGCTCGGTTACTGGCGATTCGCTTCACGTAAAACTTGTCGATCGTTTTGCTCACTTGCTTTCTTGTTCCCATACTTCAGATCTGCTCTTTTTCATCAGGCGGAATGGGCAGAGTTCGTTAAACCTGCTCACGAGAACTGGTTTGAGGCGATCGAGCTTTGAGGCAATGAAGGGGAGTTATCCTGAATTTTTCTACCTAACTAGCTGAATCGGGATCTTAGACGAAACTATTTCTGCCTATATCGCTACTCCAGGGTCTTAGACGGAAATATCCAGCCCAATCAGTAGTTATCCGGCTTCGTTTTCGGGTGAGGGTGCAGCTAGAAACCATTTGTGGGGGAGTCAGAGTTAAATGCTGCTATTGATTACCTCAACCTCAAAGCACATCGCTCATAATACTTCTGTTACGAAGTGGAGGAGTTGAATGCGAAATTTTTGGGCATTTGGTTGGGGTGCTTTGGTTGGGGTGCTTGGCGGACTGATAGGTCTGGGTGGTGCGGAGTTCCGCTTACCTGTCCTAGTCAGCGTTTTTAACTATCGAACTCTACAAGCAATTATCATCAACCTCATTGTCAGCCTTGTCACAGTGACATTTTCATTCATTTTTCGAAGCGGCGTTGTGAGGCTGGAAAATGTTGCTGGGAACTGGGCAGTGATCATCAACATTCTGGCAGGCTCTCTAATCGGCTCTTATGTTGGAGTTCATTATGCAACGCGAATCAACGAACGAGTATTAAACCGAATTGTCATCGCTTTTCTGATTTTTCTTAGCGTTGTGCTGGTCGGGCATAACCTCATTTTCAGTCTTGAGAGTTTGCAACTACCAAGCCTTTTAAGAATCAGCTTTGGATTTTTGGCAGGAATCGTAATTGGCATATTCAGCAGTATGTTGGGTGTGGCAGGTGGAGAGTTGATTATCCCAACAATCATTTTGCTATTTTCCGTTGATATTAAGCTGGCAGGAAGTTTGAGCCTTGCGATTAGCATTCCGACAATTTTGATGGGTCTGTTTAAGTACAGAAGCCAACAAAGACTTAAGGAAGTTAAAACAGAGCAAAGATTTATCATTTCAATGGCATCTGGTTCAATTTTGGGTGCATTTATTGGCAGTAATCTTTTAAGGTATGTATCAAGTTCTCTGTTGTATCTAATCTTGGGCCCAATTCTACTATTGTCAGCGTTGAAGCTGGCGCAGCACAAGCCAGCCTCATAACAACCCCCTTACAGCCGCAAGTCGCAAGTCATTGATGCTGAGTTCAAGGTTACTAGCGCCTAGGGGAACGTTGTACTGCTTAAGATGTCTGTGGCGACGATGGTTGAAAGTTTGCCTATCGGGATTCATGGTTCAGTTGCTTTGCAGTTACTGGCATCCGACGGATTACTTTGAGGAATCTGTGTGTCAGCAATATGCTTCAAACCCCAAGCAGTGATGACTTTCAAAACAGGACGCAAGCTTTTTCCCTTCTCGGTGAGTTGATAGTTCATTCGACGGGAATGGTTACTGTAAGGCTGCTTTTCTGCTAAACCTAATTCTTCAAGCAGTCTGAGGCGGTTTGCCAAGATATTAGTCGAGATTCCCTCAGGGGATTCTAAAAACTCTTCAAATCGTTGCTTTCCAAAGAACATCATGTCTCGGATGACAAGTAACGTCCAGCGATCGCCAATCAAATCTAGCGTACAGGAGACAGGGCAAGAAGAGCGTTTTGGCTGGATCATGGCTAGATATAGCAGCTTAGTTACTTGCATTTTACAAGCTATTCTTGCTAAGCTACAGCCTAACTTGCAAATTAAAAGCTAAACATGGACACAACGGCACAGAAGCAACTGTTTGAGGTCGAAATTCATCTACCCGTTAGAACTTACGATATTGATTTTGCGGGTGTTGTCAACAATATTGTTTACGTTCGTTGGTTAGAAGATTTACGTTTAGAGATGCTAGCCCGTCATTTCCCGTTGGACGAACAACTCAAAAATGGAATTGCGCCTGTCATTGTGCAGACAAAAATTGATTACAAGCAGCCCATCAAAATTTCTGACGTTCCAACCGGCAAGATGTGGATCGAGATAATGGAATCGCTGCGATGGACTGTTAATGCAGTGATCTCTGTCAATGGCAAAGTAGCGGCTCTTGGTGAACAAGTTGGTATTTTTGTTGATTTACAAAACAACAAGCCGATTCGTATGCCAGAAAGGTTAAAGCAGAAGTATCAAGAGTTTGTGGCGTAAGCAATACAACAATTGAAGTTTGAGGTAATCTGCGACGGGTAAAGCGGCTTGTGTGCTGAAGAAAAGTGTGCTGAAAAAGCAGGAAACAGGTCAGTATTTGTCTCATGCTTTAAGATGACGATCGCCCAATTGATTACAGAATATTTGTAACCCTGAAACAGCAGAATGGTTTCGAGAATGATTTCCTGATTCAGGAATGCCTAAATTTTTAACTTTGAGTCATTTGAGTGGCTAAATCTAAAAATCGCTGGACAGTTGGCGTGACGTCCAATTTACGGCAAACGATCGCCACTTCTGCCTGGGGTGTTTCTTCCTGCAAAGGCTTGTAGATCACCCCCGTTCGTTGCAGGTTTTTGAGGGAGACGGGGACGATCGCAATCCCAATTTCGGCGGCGACTAAGCTAATAATCGTCTGCATCTGAATCGCTTCCTGTACAACGGTG
>NZ_JACJOR010000252.1:0-8000 GCF_014695615.1 Leptolyngbya sp. FACHB-711 | reverse complement strand
CTGGTATCGTTCTCGTCGCTAATGGCAAATATGAATGATTTCAGTTAAATAAGGCTTCTTTTGATAAATTCAGTGTGTCTGTTAGGTGTCTTTTAAGATTGTTATATTGATTCTTGAGTGCATATACTCATCTTTGGCGAAGGTTTATCTCAGTGTTTCCTGTTGTATTTTCTAACTTAGATAGCCTACCCCCTGCTGCTACTGTTCAGGAGTAATCGGCTCTGCTTACTTACCTAGCCACACGCTACATTAGATAGGTAAAAGATTCCTCAATTGTTCTCCTGATCAGGAGTCCGACCATGAACTGGACAAGGAAGATTCGATCGCTTTACCGCAAAGAACCCATTACCGGATTCATGCTGACAATAGGCTTGGTTGATGCGATCATTGGCGGAACAAGTGGCTATGAAACGCTGTTGGCGATCGGTCTAGGCACGGTAGGACTGGCGATCGGGGTGCGCTGGAAGCTCATGCAGCAAGTTCGCCAGGAACCAATCCAGCCTCAGCCAAAATCGCAGTCGCGTCACGCGCGCTATTTGCTGGATTCGGATGCTCATCTGGCGACGATCGATGTCGATGCTCGTAAAGTTTGAAAGCCAACGAAATGAACGAGATGCCGTTGGGGATGAGAGGGGTGCAATCTGAGAACCGCCGCATTTTAGATATTTTGCTCAATCAGCAGGAGGGTAAACCTCAACACAAGCCATGATCACAAGCGGGACAACTCAAGCAGAAAAGCTGCTCAAAATTGGGGAAGTGGCATCGGAAAGCGGTCTGCCGATTAAAACGATTCGCTATTACGACGACATTGGCTTGCTGGCTCCCATCGTTGAACGATCGGACACGGGCTATCGTTTATTCAGGGTTGATGTCCTCGATCGCCTGGCATTTATTAGACGGGCGCAGGCTTTGGGACTGCATCTGAACGAAATTCAGCAAATTTTATCGGTTCATGATCAGGGAGAGTTGCCCTGCGGTCAGGTAAAGCAGTATCTAGAACAAAAAGTGGCTGAAATTAGTCGGCAAATTGAATCGCTGCAAGTGCTTCGATCGCAGCTTCAGGGTATTCTGGCTGGGTGGCATGACCCCGCAGAATTGCAGGAAAGCCACACCATTTGTCCGAACCTGCAACCGGAATAAACCTTCGCGCTGGATCGACCGTTTATGGAACTGCTGATTTCAGGTATTTTGAGCCTGCTTGTGTTTGCGATCGGAGCCTGTATCGGCAGTTTTTTGAATGTGGTGATTTACCGAATTCCGGCAGGAGTGTCGCTGCTCTATCCGCCGTCTCGCTGTCCGCGCTGTTTGCATCGGCTGAAACCCTATGACAATGTGCCGATTTTGGGCTGGCTGTGGCTGAAGGGAAAATGCCGTCACTGTCGGACTAAGATTTCGCCGCGCTATCCGGCGATCGAGGCAGTAACCGGAATTTTGTTTGTGCTGGTGTTTTGGGCGTTTAGTTTGCCTCTGCCAGGGTTGGGCTACTGGGCGTTTGTGAGCTGGCTGCTGGCTCTGTCGCTGATTGATTGGGATACGCTGACGCTGCCGAATTCGCTGACTCAATCGGGGCTGATTGCCGGACTTATATTTCAACTCATCGTAGGTTGGGCAAATGCGGGTGTTTCCGGTGCAGCCAATTCCCTCATGATGGGGATTATTGGCGCGGTTGTGGCGATCTGGATTTTCGATATCGTGACCCTCCTTGGATCGATCGCCTTTGGCAAAACCGCAATGGGCGGTGGCGATGCAAAATTAGCAGCAATGATGGGTGCGTGGTTGGGCTGGAAACTGGCTTTATTGGCGGGGTTTCTGGCTTGTGCGATCGGGGCTTTTGCAGGCGGTGGGGCACTGGCGTTGGGATTAATCGATCGTCGTCAGCCGATGCCGTTTGGTCCGTTTTTGGCGATCGGGGCAGGAATTGCCCTGTTTTTTGGGGATGCGATGATTGCTGGGTATCTGCGGCTATTTTTTCCGACGCTGTAAGCTTTAGAAAGAATCGGCAGTGGCTTTCAATTCAGCTGTGTCCCAATCGCTTAGCGATCGAGGAAATTATTCTGATTGATGAGTACAGTCTTGCTAGAGCGTGGGAAGGACAAGTCAGGTTTTTTCCCTGCGCCAAATCCAAAGAAGAACAAGTTTAGGAATACGCCCCTTCCCAGGGTCCGATCGCCCGAATCGGCAATTCTTTAACGACCGTTTCTGTTTTGTAGATTTGAAAGCCGCGAGACTGGTAGTTTTTTAGCGCGAATTCTCCGTCTAGGCTGCACGTATCGACAAAAATGCGAGTTGCGCCCAAGTTCCAAGCACGATCGATGCCAAGGCTGAGCAAATATCCGCCGATGCCCTTTCCGATGAAGGCTTTGAGCAGTCCGAAATAGGCAATTTTAACGCTGTTGTCTGGCTGTACTTCTAATTCGATGTAGCCTGCCGGAGTGCCTTTAAGGGATGCGACCCAGGTTTCGAGTTCGGGGCGATCGAGATACTGCATCCAGCGATCGTAAGTCCAGTGAAGGCGATCGATCCAGTACCAGTCGCCGCCAACACTGGTGTAGAGAAAGCGGCTCAGTTCTGGAGAGGGAATCATTGCCTGTTCGATTTTTAGATCCTCTGGCTGCGATCGACTGGGGCGACACTGCGGATTATCCTCAGAGGAAGAATGCTGTGCTTTGAACAATTCCAGATGCCAGATCGTGATATTTGTTTGGCGGGTAGATGAGGTTGAATTCATATCAAATTCCTGCGGTTGTGCCAGGTCAATGCTGCCAGTTTTTTCAGGGGTTGTCTTTTAAGGCATATCATTACAACCCATCTGTTAATTTTCCAGGTCACGGCATCCAGGTTATGGCAAAGCATGGGTATTCAAACTTTATTACTGTTTTCCAAAACCATTCCCCCATCTCCCCATCTCCTCTCCTACCCACTCCCTTCCTCATCTCCTACACTGACAGAGAACGCTCTACAAATGCTGCATGAACCCAATTTCCCGTAAATTTCAGGCACAGTTGCCCAAGCTCGATCGTGCCGTTTGGATTTTGATGCTGGGCAGACTGCTGTCTCAGGTTGGTACTGGGTTTGTGCTGTTTTATGCGGCGGTGTTTTTTGTGAATGAGGTGGGGCTATCTGCGACGGCAGTGGGAATTGGCATTGGCAGTGAATCGATTTCGGGGGTGTTTGGGCGAATTATAGGTGGGCTAATGTCTGACTCGCCGCGCTGGGGACGACGCAAGACGTTGCTGTTATCGGCAGCATTTTCGGCTGTGGCAGATATTATGCTGGCACTCAGCTACAATTTTCCGACATTTTTGCTGAGCAATTTGCTGATGGGGTTGGGGGTGGGGCTGTATTGGCCCTCAATGGAGTCGGCAGTGGCGGATTTAACGGCGATCGATCAACGCAACGAGGCTTATGCGCTGACCCGGCTTGCAGATAATTTGGGTTTGGCGTTGGGAGTCGTGTTTGGCGGGCTGCTAATTGGCGCGACGGGAGCGTTTCGGCTGCTATTTTGGATTGACGGCATCTCGTTTGTGGTGTTTTTGGGTATTATCCATGGGGCAATTCGGGAAACGCTGAACGTCGATCGCGCGACGAAACAAATCTGGCGGGGTTGGGCTGTGGCTCTGCGAGATCATCCGCTGCGAATCTATGTCGCGGTCAATGTTTTATTTACCACTTATCTGTCGTTGCTGAATACGGCTCTGCCCCTTTACCTGACGAACTTTGTGGGATTCGGACAGCGTTCAGGGCAGGCGGCAAACGGTGAGGCAAATTTTACTGCCCTGAGTTTGCTGTTTACCTGGTATATTGTGCTGGCTGCGCTGCTTCAGCTTCCAGTGGCTCGTTGGCTCAATCGCTATACCCATCCACAAGTGTTGAGTGTGTCGGCGGTGTTTTGGGCGATCGGCTTTTTGCTGGTGTGGCTAACGGGAAGCTTACCGGGAGGAACGGCACTCTGGGCTGGGTTGAGCGTCGCGGTGATGGCAATTGCAACGATCGCTTATACGCCTGCGGCTTCGGCACTGGTGGCAAATCTTGCGCCTGAGTCTATGCGAGGCGTGTACTTATCGATTAATTCGCTTTGCTGGGCAGTGGGCTATTTTATTGGTCCCATCATAGGCGGCTGGGCAATGGGGCAGTCGATCGAGATTGCCCACTCTTTCTGGCTTGTGGGAATTGGGAGTGTGGGGGTGGCGATCGGCATTCTGGTTTACCTCGATCGCTCGCTCAAAAGCCGGGCCTGGAATTAGCTTGATTCCCCTCATCTTGAGTCTGATTGTTGTCAGGAGAAATTAGCACAACAAAGCAGAAAGTTCAGGTTATGATTGGCGATGTCTTTTAGATCGCGTCTGTAAGGTTCGGCGTGCAAGATAAACATTCCCTGCGACGGGTTAGCCAGCGTCGGCTTCGCGCAGTTCGTCAATTTCTGCTGTTTTCGTCGGTGCGGCTCCGGTGGTCACTGCTGCCGCGTTGGGTATTTTTGTCTCTGGCAATGAATGGGTTTCTGGCGTTTGTGCTGTTGACAATGCTGCGATCGCTCGAGATGCCGCTTCCCTCAGGTGCCCGTGCGAATCAAGCCGCGCAAGCCACCACATCGTCTAGCACCACATTGTCTAGCACCACATCGCCCCGCAATCAGGCATCAACGGTTTCGATGGATTCCTCCACGAGCCTGGAAGCAAACCCTCGACGGCAATTGTCCTATGAGGAGTGGATCGAGCAGCTCGGACGCGAAGCCAAAGCGATCGCCCAGCAAAAACCCAAACGGCTTACCGTCCTGGCAGGCGACTCTATTAGTCTCTGGTTTCCTGTCGAGATGCTGCCGCGAGAGCGAGTCTGGCTGAATCAGGCTATTTCGGGAGAAACGTCTGCGGGTCTGCTTAAGCGTCTGGATTTATTTGAAGAAACCGCGCCCGAAACAATTTTTGTGATGATTGGCATTAACGATGTCATCCGAGGCGTAAACGATCGCACGATTCTCGCCAACCAGCAAGAGATTGTGCGCGACCTGAAAGAGAGCCACCCCAAAGCGCAGATTGTGCTTCAGTCGATCCTGCCCCATGCCGGAGACGCTGCCACCTGGGAAGGACGCGATCGGCTGCTGGCAATTCCAAATCGCCGCATTCAGGAACTCAACGACGAGCTAGAGACGATCGCCCGCGAGGAAGGCGTTTATTTCCTCAACCTTTACCCCATCTTTACCGACTCCGCCGGAGACCTGCGGATGGAATACAGCACAGACGGTCTGCATTTGAATCCTAAAGGCTACGAGATTTGGAGCGTTGCGCTGCAAGTGTATGGGCATGAATTGCTGGAGCCTGAGTTGCAGTAGTCTGTGCAGTAGATAGTTTGTGGGGTAGATAGTTTAGCGGGGTAGATAGTTTGTGCGGCGGAAAGGTCTGGGAGTGAAGGGTAAATCTGATACGCTGAAATTGGCAAGGAGTTTCGCAGCAAGACGGCATGGATACCAAAGCCTTTAAACGATCGCTCAATCAGTCTGAACAGTATCACCGCAAAGGATTTGGTCATGCGGAAGAGGTGTCTGGGCAGATGCAGTCCGAGTATCAGAGCGAGCTGATTCAGCAGATTCGGACAAACCAGTATTCCCTGACGCGGGGCGATGTGACGATTCGACTGGCAGAGGCATTTGGGTTTTGCTGGGGCGTGGAGCGAGCCGTGGCGATGGCGTATGAAACGCGGAGGCACTTCCCCAACGAGCAGATCTGGATTACCAACGAAATCATTCATAACCCGTCGGTGAATCAACGCCTGGGGGAAATGAACGTGGGCTTTATTCCGGTGGAGAAGGGTAACAAGGATTTTTCGGTGGTCGATTCTGGCGATGTGGTAATTCTGCCTGCGTTTGGCGCGAGCGTTCAGGAAATGAAGCTCCTGAGTGAGAAAGGCTGCACGATCGTCGATACGACCTGTCCCTGGGTATCGAAGGTGTGGAACACGGTCGAAAAGCACAAAAAAAGCAGCTACACCTCGATTATTCACGGCAAGTACAACCACGAAGAAACCGTAGCGACCAGCTCTTTTGCCGGAACCTATCTGATCGTGCTAAACCTGGCAGAAGCGCAGTATGTGTGCGACTACATTCTACAGGGCGGCAACCGGGATGAGTTTATAGCAAAGTTTAGCCGCGCCTGCTCTGCGGGATTCGACCCCGATCGCGACCTGCAATCCCTCGGCATTGCCAACCAGACGACAATGCTCAAAGGCGAAACCGAGCAGATCGGCAAACTGTTTGAGCATACACTGATGAAGAAATACGGACCCGATCGCCTGAATCAGCATTTTCTAGCGTTTAACACCATCTGCGACGCCACGCAGGAACGGCAGGACGCGATGTATCAGCTCGTCAAGGAAAAGCTCGACCTGATGGTGGTGATCGGTGGCTACAACTCCTCAAACACTACGCACCTTCAGGAAATCGGCATCGAGTACGACATTCCTTCGTATCACATCGACAGTCCCGATCGCATTGGTCCCGGCAATCAAGTACAGCACAAGCCCCTGCATCAAGACTTGCAGATTGAGGAGAACTGGCTACCCCCTGGCAAGATTACGGTTGGGATTACCTCTGGAGCCTCTACGCCCGATCGCATTGTGGAAGCCGTGATCGAGCGAATTTTTGAGATAAAGGGAGCTGTTCCTGCCCTCACTGAGGCGTAATGCTGGCGGCACTTCCTCTGCAAGAAACCACAAAACATTTGTTGGAGGCGATTCAACAGTCTAACTGGGGAGCAATCCAGTTTATTGTCCTTTATAGCTTGACTACCGTTGCGTTTGTGCCCGGATCGCTGCTGACGCTTGGTGCAGGCGCAGTCTTTGGGCTGGTGTGGGGATCAGTCTGGGCATTCCTGGGGGCAACGATCGGCGCAACGCTGGCATTTCTGATCGGACGCTACGGAGTTCGGGGTTGGGTGAGCCGCCGGATTGCAAACGATTCGCGCTTTCAGGCGATCGATCGGGCGGTAAGTCAGTCGGGGTTTAAAGTTGTACTGTTGTCGCGGCTGTCGCCAATTATTCCGTTTAACCTGCTCAACTATGCGTTGGGCGTGACGGGTGTATCGCTGAAGGATTACGTGCTGGGCAGCGTCGGTATGATTCCGGGAACGGTGCTGTATGTCTACTTAGGGTCGATCGCCGGAAGCCTGGCAAACCTGGGAACGGCTCAGCTAGCCAATTCTAAACTGCAGTGGGCAGTCAGGATTATGGGTTTGATCGCGACGATCGCCGTCACCCTTTACATTAGCCGGATTGCGCGTCAGGCGATTGAAAGTGTGGCTGCGGAAGAAGCTGTTTTAGGCGATCGGCAATGAGCGGAAGTTGGAGACGGAATACCCCTGATCCAAACGACCCTTAATTCAGGAGAAACCCCTTCTCAACTCGCTTTCAAAGCCTCCCAATCTTGGGGAATTTAGGGGGAAATCTAGAAGATTCGAAACTGAATTACGCAACCTAATCACGCAACTGATCAGGCGGCCTCTAAATCGATCGATTCCACCAGACTTAACTTAACCTCTACCAACTGAACAGGGATAACGCCATGAACAGCGACGATTTAGCAAAATATCTAGAAGCAACCGACAGCATCTCAAAGCCCTGGTTACTCGCTCAGTTGCGGCTGCAAAAACTAAAAGAGCGGCGGGAAGACCTGACTCCTGGCGAATACGAGCAAGAACTCACAGACATTCACCAGGATTTGATGAACCTGGGCGAGTGGTGGGTCGGACACGAAGAAGAACAATTCGGTTCGTAGGGAGTTAGTGAGTAGGGAGTCGGTGAGAAAGAGTAGCCCTACCGCGTCAACAGGCGGCAACGGAATTTATCTGGTACTTTTGGTAAAAACAACTATAATTGTTGACATCACTCCTTCAACGAGTGAGCTTTTCAACTGCAAGACCCAGACAAAACTCAGAATTTCCCGTGTTTACAACTGTACTTTCTCACCAAAATTCTGCCGTTTCCCAAAGGGAAAATCGCATTCCGTTTGACCT
>NZ_JACJOR010000251.1:0-4769 GCF_014695615.1 Leptolyngbya sp. FACHB-711 | reverse complement strand
GTGGTTCGTGCTCAAGAATTGGATGCGTCAACGCTGGGATGAATTTGATAGCTTTCGCGATTGTGTCGATGCTGCCTTCAACCATTGTTCGAACGTGTATCCGTAAAGCTATAGCTGGGATATTCTTGTTGGACGCGATCGATCACGGCTTGAGAAAATTCCGCTGCGCTCACTTCATGCTCCGTCTCAAGCCACTGCCCATCAGCGGCGAACTCGGCTTCATACTCCACGCCATTGCGGTAAAAAATTCCCTCGTACCCATAGGGCTGCTTCTTCCAGGTAGCAGTTGTGCTGGGATAGCGGGCGGCAAACGCTTGGGATACCGCAGCCGGAGGTTTGAGCGATTGAGTACTACAGCTAGCAAGCAGGAGGACTGTGCAGGTAATGAATGCAGTGGAGAGCTGTGGGATGATTGCTGCGGAACTTTGAGTATGCCAGTGAGGTTTACCCATTAGGACAGAACCCTTCAGTTTTAGAAAAAACGCTCAGATGTCGATCGAATCCGCACTCAAACTAACAGCCCGACCACGTCACTGGGTACAGTATTTCTTCTGACTCACGCCATCACCATTCCGCCATCGACATTAATCACCTGCCCGGTAATGTAGGCGGCAGCAGGATCGGCAGCGAGGAATCGAATCAGCCCCGCGACTTCTTCTGCCTGTCCGTAGCGGCTAAGCGGAATCATTTTCAGCACTTCCTCCCCTTTCACGTCTGCGGTCATGTCGGTGGCTATAAATCCGGGGGCGACTGCATTCACCGTAATGCCCCGGCTGGCAAGCTCCTTTGCCATCGTTTTGGTGAAGCCAATCACTCCAGCTTTTGCTGCGCTGTAGTTTGCCTGTCCCGCGTTGCCCGTTTCGCCGACTACTGAAGTAACGTTGACAATGCGACCCGATCGCTGCTTCAGCATGATTTTACTGGCGGCTTTGGTGCAGAGAAATACGCCCGTCAGATTGAGGTTAATCACAGCTTGCCAGTCGTCGAGCTTCATTCGCAGCAGCAAGCCATCGCGGGTAATCCCAGCATTGTTCACCAGTACATCGACCTGACCCCATTTCTCCATTGTTTGCTCAAACAGAGCCGTAACCTGATCTTCCTGTGCCACGTCTGCTTTAACGGCGATCGCCTGACTGCCCATTCCCTGAATTTCAGCCACGACTGCTTCGGCTGCATTACTCGAACTGGCATAATTCACCACGACTTTTGCGCCTGCACTTGCCAGAGCCAGAGCCGTTGCCCGTCCGATTCCGCGTGAGGCTCCGGTGACAATCGCAACGCGATCGAGCAAGGGTTGAGAAGCGGCTGAAGATGCAGTCATAGCAAGCTCTTTGAGTAGTTTTAGGGTTAATACTTTGTCCAACGTTTGATCTTACGCCATTTCTGTTCCGGTTTCCCGTCCTGCTCACTTTGAGGAAAGTTGATTACGATCGGGAAGAGTAAGCGTTGACAGCGAACCTATGGCGACTCAACAGCAATTTGGCAGCTTCCAAGAAATGCTTTCTGGCTCCGATGTGCCCGTATTGGTGGACTTTTACGCGACGTGGTGCGGTCCCTGTCAGATGATGGCAAACATTCTGGAACAGGTGAATGGTCAAATGAAAGACCGCCTGCGGATCGTGAAAGTGGACACTGATAAATATCCTGCTCTAGCTTCGCAGTATGGCGTTCAGGCATTGCCAACACTGGTGCTGTTTAAGCAGGGACAGGCGATCGACAAAATTGAAGGCGTGTTACCCTCGGAGCGGCTGATTCAGCGATTGCAGCAAAGGGTTTAGGCGGCAGTTCACAAAAGGGGAATTTAGGCTTCGCCGAACGGGGTAATGCAGGATATCTAACACGCCTCAAGCCTTTCTGAGATCCTTCGATCGCCTCCTGTCCGTTACAAGCTTGCGATTCCCCAATAAAAATGTTGAAATTGGGCTGAACTTGATTCTGCCCGTTTCGCTGTATCTGCAGTCAGTGCGGAAGTGCTTTTAGGCAAAGCCCTGTTAAAAGTGGCATTCCGGCAAAAGTTCGATCGCCAGGAACTAGGCAAAGAAAAAAGGGCGATCGAAATCGCCCTAATGCCGGATCTACTTAATGTAGCGTTCTGAATCTAACTATAACACTTTTACCGCTAGATGTAGCGATCGGACAGAAAAATGATCCTATAATTTTGGGTACTCAGTCGCAGGAGATGGAACCGATGCTGAAAAACGATCGCTGGATCTTAGAACAGGCGCAAAACGGCATGATCGAACCCTTCGAGCCGCATTTGATTCGCTCGATTTCGGTCCACGGCAATGGCTTGACCCGCAAAGTTTTGAGCTACGGCTTATCGTCCTATGGATATGACATTCGCCTGTCTCCGGCAGAATTTTTGGTGTTCCGCCATATTCCCGGTACAGTCGTGAATCCGAAGCGGTTTAATCCCGGCAATCTCGAATCTGTACCGCTTCAGTCCGACAGCGACGGCGACTATTTTGTAATTCCGGCGCATTCCTATGGTTTGGGTGTTGCTCTGGAGCATCTGAATATTCCGCCCAATATTACGGTGATTTGCATTGGTAAAAGCTCTTATGCGCGGGTCGGTTTGATTGCAAACCTGACTCCGGTAGAAGCGTCCTGGCGCGGTTACCTGACGCTGGAATTTAGCAACTCATCGAGCGCAGACTGCCGGATTTACGCGAATGAAGGTGTCGTACAGCTTCTCTTCCTGGAAGGCGAACCCTGCGAAACCACCTATGACGATCGCTTTGGGAAATATCAGGATCAGCCACAGCGGGTAACGCTGGCAAAAGTCTAGATAGACTGGGGGGAATCCCCCTTCTTGATTTCTTGCCAATGGACACACTGCCTCCCCTGCATACAAAAGATCCAACGAATCGGTTCTCAAATCGCGCTGCCGACTACGCCAAATATCGACCCACTTACCCTCCTGAAGCGATCGACCTGCTGCTGAAGGGTTTCACGCATTCGGTAACGGCAGCAGATGTAGGGGCAGGCACGGGAATTTCAGCCAGACTGCTGGCAGACCGAGGGGCAGCGGTGATCGCGATCGAACCCAATGCGGAAATGCGATCGGCAGCAGAACCCCATCCGGGCGTAACTTTCCGGGAAGGAACGGCAGAACAGACCGGACTCCCCACGCAATCGGTCGATCTCGTCCTGTGCGCCCAGTCGTTTCACTGGTTCAATAAAGCAGCCGCCCTCACAGAGTTTCACCGCATTCTCAAGCCAGAGGGACGGATCGCGCTGATGTGGAACGATCGCGATCCTGATGATCCCTTTACAGAGGAATACAGCGAAATTTTGTGCCGCGCTGCCGATCGCGAAATCTTTGACCGGGGCGAGCGAAAGTCTCCTGATCGGCTTGCGGAAAGCGAATTGTTTGAAAATTTCCAGACTCACCGTTTTACTCACACCTATCTGCTCGATCGCGACGCACTGATCGGGCTAGTGCTGAGTTCTTCGTATATGCCCAAGGAAGGCAAGGCGTATGAGCAGCTTTTAGGCGACTTACAGGATTTGTTCGATCGTTGGTCAACCGACGGCAAAGTAACGCTCTCTTATCGAACAATGGTGTACGTGGCAAAGACCGTGGACAGTCGAGACAGCGAGTAAAATCAAAGCATCGTTTTCCCTCAATTCCGACAATAGACACAGGACACAAGAAGCAGATTTATCAAAATAAAATGCACGTCCCGGAATATTTTTGGTACGACCCGTTTAATCCTGCGGATTGGGCAGGCTTCTAGCTTGAGAAAGGCACTTACCAGCCGATCGTCCCAAACGACAGCGAGCCAATCGCGCCGAATCACAGGTCTTCCAAATTGCCCGGGCTCTGCTGCAAACCGGAATAGACGCTGCTCGGGTCAACCAAATCACCGGACTCTCAGTCGATTCCCTCACGAATTTGCACTGAGCCATTCCAGAATCTCGGCATTCACTCGATCGCTTGCCTCATCGTAGGGGCAATGCCCCGCTTCAGGAATTTCGATCAGGCGCAGATTCGGATGCAGATCGGGCAACTGCCTGCCCCAGGTTAAAGGAATCACCCGATCGCCCTCACCCCACAGTACCAAAATCGGCAGCTTCACCCGATCGAGCAAATCTCGTGTATCCAGACAAAAATCAAAGCGGGTGCGGGCTTGCGATAATCGAGAAAAGGCTCTAGCTGCGCCTCGATCGCGTCCGGCAATCAAAAAGCCTTCGATCAGCTCTTCGGTGATGCGGCTATGGTTGACATACGCCAGCTTCAAAATCGATCGCACCACTCGCGGACGGGCAATCAGCCGAAATAGGGGACCAATCACGATCGGCGACGAAAACCAGCTCTCAATCCGGCTCACCGTGGGCTGCAGCCATCCCGGCAAAACCTCCTGCCGGGAGGCAGGCAGCGTGATCAAAATCAAATTCTCTGCGAGTTCGGGATAGGCAGCCGCCGCCGTCAGGGCAACCAGTGCACCGAGGGAATGTCCGATTAAGGCGATCGGTCGATTGATAAACGTGCACCAAAATTCATAAACCTGATCAACCCAAAATCCCACGTTATAAGCAGCTGAAGCCTTCTCCGATGCACCGAACCCCACCAGATCCAGCGCGTACACCGTTCGATGCTGGCTCAACGGCAGCAGGTTTTCTTGCCACTGAGTCAAAGATGCCCCGAACCCATGCAGCAGTAAGATCGGCGGCAGAGCATGAGCTTCAGCATGAGGCGATCGAATATAGCTGTAGCGCACCTGCCATCCGCGCCAGATCCAATCGCGCTGTAGACCCATTCGAGG
>NZ_JACJOR010000250.1:0-13743 GCF_014695615.1 Leptolyngbya sp. FACHB-711 | reverse complement strand
GCAGGGAATTGCAAAGGTGACTTCTAAAGTCCCTCTCGCAGAGATGTTTGGATATGCTACCGATATCCGGTCTAAAACCCAGGGTCGCGGCATATTCACGATGGAATTCAGCAACTACGACGAGGTTCCTCGTAACGTGGCTGAAACCATCATCGCAAAGAGCAAAGGGAACGCATAGTCAGTAAAGAGGAACGGATAGATACATGGCACGCGCAAAGTTTGAACGGACTAAACCCCACGTCAACATCGGTACGATCGGTCACGTTGACCACGGCAAAACCACGCTGACGGCTGCGATCACAATGACCCTGGCTGCTCTTGGACAGGCGCAAGCGAGAAAATACGATGAAATCGATGCGGCTCCCGAAGAGAAGGCACGGGGTATTACGATCAACACCGCTCACGTAGAGTACGAAACTGAAAATCGGCACTACGCCCATGTGGACTGTCCGGGACACGCTGACTACGTGAAGAACATGATCACGGGTGCAGCACAGATGGACGGTGCAATCCTGGTGGTAGCAGCGACCGACGGTGCAATGCCCCAAACCAAGGAGCACATTCTGCTGGCGAAGCAGGTCGGCGTACCCAGCATCGTGGTCTTCCTGAACAAGGTAGACATGGTGGATGACGAAGAATTGCTCGAACTGGTTGAACTCGAACTGCGCGAACTGCTCAGCGAATACGAGTTCCCTGGTGATGATCTGCCGATCGTGCGTGGTTCGGGTCTGAAGGCTCTGGAAGCGATGATCGCTAATCCGAAGACGGGTCGCGGCGAAAATGACTGGGTTGACAAGATCTACGAACTGATGGATGCGGTAGACTCCTTCATTCCCACGCCTGAGCGGGATGTGGACAAGCCCTTCCTGATGGCGGTTGAGGACGTATTCACGATCACGGGTCGGGGAACGGTCGCAACTGGACGGATCGAGCGTGGAAAGGTGAAGATTGGCGACAACATTGAATTGGTTGGCATTCGCGACACCCGTAATACAACTGTGACCGGAATCGAGATGTTCAAGAAGAGTCTCGAAGAAGGGATGGCAGGGGACAACGCGGGTCTGCTGCTGCGGGGTCTGAAGAAAGAAGACATCGAGCGTGGCATGGTGCTGGCGAAGCCCGGTTCGATTACGCCTCACACCGAATTTGAGGGTGAAGTGTACGTTCTGACCGAGAAAGAAGGTGGTCGTAAGACGCCGTTCTTCGCAGGCTACAAGCCCCAGTTCTATGTACGGACAACTGACGTGACGGGTTCGATCGAATCCTTCACCGCAGACGACGGCAGCAACGCCGAAATGGTGATGCCTGGCGATCGTATCAAAATGAATGTGAAGCTGATCAACCCGATCGCAATTGAGCAGGGAATGCGCTTCGCAATCCGTGAGGGCGGTCGGACGATCGGTGCAGGCGTGGTTTCTAAGATCCTCAAGTAATTCAAGATTGAGTCTTAGGGCAATCGTTTGAATAAAACATGGGCAGCAGTTGGTCTTTGGGCTGGCTGCTGTTCTTCTTTGACGCCGTGAAAGTCCCATTCCCCTAGTATTGAGGGATTTAGGGGGCGATGCAGGGTGTACCCATCCTGTGGCAATACCTGCTCAGACAACTCCTCTCCAAAACTTCCATAAAGCAGTACACTAGATCAGGCGACACGCTGCAAAGCCGCCTCTCTGGATTAAACCAGATTGAACCGACAAACTGAACCTAGACAACTTAACGGGAACGCTCATGGCAACGATTCAACAGCAAAAAATTCGGATTCGACTGAAGGCGTTCGATCGCCGCTTACTGGATACTTCCTGCGAAAAGATTGTAGACACGGCAAACCGCACCAATGCGACTGCGATCGGTCCAATTCCTCTCCCCACGAAGCGTCGGATTTACTGCTTGCTGCGATCGCCGCACGTAGACAAAGACTCGCGGGAGCACTTTGAAACCCGGACGCACCGCCGTATTATTGACATTTACCAGCCTTCATCTAAGACGATCGATGCGTTGATGAAGCTGGATCTGCCCGCAGGCGTGGACATTGAAGTGAAGCTGTAAATCGTCGAGCTCTCCGCTTGGGATTGCCTTCACGAATACGATAGACTGTGAAGAGTAGCTTAATCTTTCAAGATGGCTACTCTTTTTGCATTAGACCTTTGCGGGTGCGAAGCTGCCCACTGGGGTTAAAACGTATCTGTTTGCCGTTAGGGATAGAGACTGCAATGACTTTTTCCTCATCGATCGCCGTTCGTGAACTGCCCCTCTTTCCCCTTCCCGAAGTTGTTTTATTTCCTGGTCGTCGCCTCCCCCTTCATATCTTTGAGTTTCGCTATCGGATCCTGATGAATACGGTTCTTCAGGGCGATCGTCGCTTTGGAGTGCTGATGGTTGATCCGGCGGAGGGGAATGTTTCTGGAATTGGATGCTGCGCCGAGATTGTTCAGCATAAGCGTACCTCAGACGATCGAATGTATGTTGAGACGATCGGGCAGCAGCGGTTTCGGGTGCTGGAATACGTGCGGGAGCGACCCTATTACGTGGGCTTGGTCGAGTGGATCGAGGATCACCCGTCAGAGCAAGATTTACGAGGTCTTGCAGGAGATGTGAATCAGCTTTTAGAAGATGTGGTGAAACTTTCCACAAAGTTAACCGGGCAGGAAATTGAACTGCCGGACGATATTCCCAGTTCGCCGATCGAGCTGTCCTACTGGGTGGCGTCGAATCTGCAGGGCGTTCCTCAGGAACAGCAAGCTCTTCTGGAATTGCAGGACACGGTAGCCCGACTAGAGCGAGAAGCTGAAATTCTTACTTCGACTCGGAATCATCTTGCTGCTCGGACTGCGTTGAAGGACGTGTTTCAATAGCATTCGACCTGCTGCACTCAGGAAGCCAAATTGATTAAGAAGTGCGAAACAACTTTTGTCACTCAATTTCTGTGACTTGATTTCTATGACTCGATCGCCTTCTGCTTAACCAACTACAGCGTTAAGAAAGCCCGGTGTTAAGACTGTTGTGCCCGTGTGTGATCCTGTTGTGATCAACTCACTCTGGCTTTAGCTGTCCATTGACTACGGTCTGAATGTTGTAGCTGCCGAAGATCTTCAGAGTTTCGGTGCAGCTTCTTAGTTCTGCTAGGGCAGACTGCACTGCCTCGGACTGCAAATCGGCTTCTAGATCCACAAAAAACAAGTAATCTCCAATGGCTCGCTTTGTGGGGCGAGATTCAATGCGGCTAAGGTTAATATTGCGTCTTGCCAGCACATCCAGCGTCTTCACTAAAGAACCGGGCACGTTGGCAGGCAGATTGAAGGCAAGCGAAGTGTGTTTTCCAGTAGAGGCAGGTTCGAGGCTGATAATCCAGAAGCGGGTGCAGTTGTCAGGCAGGTCGTTAATGGGATGAGCCAAGATTGGCAAATTATAAAGGTGAGCCGCTCGCTCAGACGAAATTGCACCGATGTGCGGGTTGTCCAAGTGCTGGAGTGCTTCTGTGGTGGAGTTGGTTGGAATCAGCTGAGCCGTGGGCAGAAATTTTTCGAGCCAGCCCTGACATTGGGAAATTGCTTGTGGGTGAGAGTAGACGATTTCGATCGCCTCTAACCCGGACGCACGGGACAGCAGCGCATGGGAAATCGGCAAAACAAGTGCCTGCTGAATTTGGAGCGCGTCAAACTGCCAGACCGTATCAAGCGTCATCCGAACACTGCCCTCGGTTGAATTTTCGACTGGGACGACGGCAACCGGGACTTCTTGCTGTGCGACAGCACGAATCGCTTGAGCAATGCTGGGGTAAGGCATTAAAGGCAGCGTTATGCCCTTGGTTTGGGACAACCACTGAGCGCAAGCAATCGCAGCACTCTCGGTATAGGTTCCTGTGGGTCCCAGATAAGCGATTAATTCTGGCATAGGAGATATCGGGGCAATCAGCGAAAGAAGAAACGCAGATCGTGCTGAAGCTATGCAATAGCATACCTTGTTTGGGCAAAAAGCAATCGGGGGCGACGAAGCCTGCGGTTTGCCTGAAGTTTCCTGGCTGTAAGGGCACTGCGAAGCAGCTTTCTCGACCCATCTAGGTAATCTGGGACGGTTTAAAGAGTGAAGTTACTTGCCGATGCAGAACTTGCTAAAGATTTGATCCAGCACAGCTTCGGTCACTTCTTCTCCGGTAATTTCTCCTAGAGCCTGGATTGCTGAGCGCAAATCGATCGTCCAAAAATCGAGTGGCAATTGAGCGGCGATCGTCTCCTGAACTTGGGCGAGTGCGCTCTGGGCGCGGGTGAGGGCGGCAGCTTGTCGCTGGTTGATGGCAAAGTCGAGGTTCGCTGCCTGAAGTTGATCTGCGTGAATAATAGCAACGATCGCCTTCTCTAAATCTTCAATACCTTTTTGCTGGGCAGCGGCGGTTTTAACGATTGGGTGTCCGGCAGGAAGGTCGGGCAGGGTATCAATGAGGTCAATTTTATTGAGCACCAGAATGAGCGGACGGTGCTTGACCTGCTGATAAATTTCGAGGTCTTCTGCGGTCCAGCCTGCTTCAGCATCAACGGTTAGCAGAACCAGATCGGCAGTCTGGGCGGCTTGGTGCGATCGTTCGACGCCGATTTGCTCGACGCGATCAGCGGCTTCCCGAATGCCTGCGGTGTCGAGTACCTGAACCGGAATGCCCTGCACCACCAGATAAGATTCCACCACGTCGCGGGTGGTTCCGGGTAGATCCGTGACGATGGCGCGATCGGTACGGCTCCAGGCATTGAGCAAACTGGATTTGCCGACATTGGGACGACCCACGATCGCCACCTTCACGCCCGTTCGCAGCAGTTCTCCTCGATCGGCTGTCGCAAGAATTTGCTGAACCGATCGCCGAACTTCATCAATTTGTACCCGAATCCAGTCTTCGTCGAGCGGCGGCAGATCGTCCTCAAAATCAATCCGGGCTTCGACTTCTGCCAGAATTTCCAGACCGATCGATCGCAGGTGGCGAATGGGCTGGGCTAGCTTGCCCTGAAGTCCTGCCAGTGCGGTTTGGGCAGCCTGGGTAGACTGTGCCCCTACCAGATCGGAAATGCTTTCTGCCTGGGTGAGATCGATCCGACCATTGAGAAACGCTCGCAGTGTGAATTCTCCGGGCTGTGCCAGTCTTGCGCCCTGCTCCAGGCAAAGCTGAAGCACCTGCTGCACTGCCATCATGCCGCCGTGACAGTGAAATTCCACCACGTCTTCACGAGTATAGGAACGGGGAGAGAGCATCAGCATCAGCAACGCTTCATCGATCCCCTGCCGGGTTTGGGGATGGCGCACCTGCCCATAAAGAATGCGGTGACTTTCCCAGGTCTGATTTCCAGGTGCATCAAACAGCGATCGGGCGATCGCCAGTGCCCCTCGACCTGAAAGCCGCACAATGCTAACGCTGCCCTGCTGAGGCACAACGGCTGTGGCAATAGCGGCGATCGTTTCGCCCTGATAAATTTTGGCTGGAGCTGGATGACCCATGCGGTTTGCTTGATTCCTTGATGCTGGGTAAATCCCTGACGAGATTGTCTCTTTCATCCTACTCCAGCCCCAGAGCGGCAATGGCACGAATGCAAGCTTCAGCCCTGCAAAAGCGAGGCAAAAGCGAGGCAAAAGACACAAAAAAGGAGATACAGCTTAGCCGTACCTCCGAGGATGGGGTTAGATGCAGTTTGATTGTTTAATCGCTAGACGAATCGCCGCACGAATCGCCATCTATTCAGGCTTAAAAACTTAAAAACAGTGCGGCTTAGGGTTCTCGCATTGCCTTAGATTTCTTCGTCTTCTTCGATTTCGTCGTCGTCCACATCGAGCGCTTCATCGATCGACTGAGCTGCATGACGGAACGCATTGCCCAGCTTGTGCAGTTTGCCCTTGTAGCCGCGCTGAGCCTCGTTAGCGAGTTCGTCGGTTTGTTCGCCCAGTTCGTCCAGTAGTTCGATAACGTCTTCGCTCTGGTCTTTCTTGCCCGACAGCAACTTTTTAAGCTGTTTCAGGTTCGCAGCAACTTCTTTGTAGGACTCGTCTTTGGACTTATGCAGGATGTCGTACCATTCGTCGATCATGCCGACTGCGACTTCCGCATCCATTTCGGTAATGTTGTGTGCGGCAAAGATTTCGAGCAAACCGTCTAGCTCTTGTGCTTCATCGATTTCGTTCTCAGAGTGAGACTTTTCTGCTTTCGCAGGGTCGTTCTTGCTGGCTTTTGCGTGATCGTCTTTTTTGCCTTTCGACTCTGGGCGCGATTCAGCCGTGTTTTCCTTTGCTTTTTGATTGTGCTTTTCTTTCTGATCGTCTTTCTCTACGTGCTTCGCTTCACCGTCAGTTTTGTCTTTTGCTTTTGCACGCGATTCAGCCGCATTCTCTTTGGCTTTTTGATTATGCTTTTCATGCTGATCTTCAGCAGTCGGCTTGCTCTTTTCTTCTTTAGCTGCCATGGGATAATCCTTTGTAGGAAGAACGGTACGACGATCAGCATAAAAAGCTTGATTTGCCTCAACCCTCTTTCCAAAGGTCTAATGTAAACAGCCCTCCGTCGAAAGAAATGCTTTTGAGTGCCGATCGCCCCTCAACTGCTCCATTCCCCGCTCGTTTGCCGTTTTCGATCGCGCTTTTTCCCAGTTTTGCCCCATAATTTTGCCGTATGAGTATTCCGCATGAGTGTCATTGTCTTTGGTAGCCTTAATCTCGATCTGGTTGCCCGAACACCTCGGCTCCCGATGCCCGGTGAAACATTGACCGGATACTCGTTTGAGACGATTCCAGGCGGTAAGGGCGCAAATCAAGCAGTGGCAGCCGCTCGGCTTGGCATTTCAACGCACTTGATTGGGCGAGTGGGGGGCGATCGGTTTGGGCAAACGCTGCTTCAATCCCTTCAGAGCGATGGTGTTCACTGCGAAGGTGTAGCGATCGATGAGGCGAGTCATTCGGGCGTGGCGCTGATTACCGTCGATGATGCCAGCGAGAATCAGATCATTGTGATTTCTGGTGCAAACGGACAGGTTGGCGAGGCAGAGGTGCATCGTCTGCGATCGGTTTTGTCGGACGCAAAGGTACTGCTGCTTCAGCTTGAGGTACCTCTGGCAGCCATCGAGGCAGCAGCTCAGGCGGCAAAACAGGCAGGCATCCCAGTAATTCTCGATCCGGCTCCAGCCCAATCGGATTTCCCCGCTGAACTTTACTCGCTGATTGATATTCTGACGCCAAACCAGGTGGAAGCCAGTCAGCTTGTGGGGTTTGCGATCGACACCGAAGCTGAGGTGGTTCGTGCCGGACAAATTCTACATCAGCGCGGCGTGCAGACAGTGGTAATCAAGCGCGGCAAACAGGGGGCATGGGTTCAGACCGCAACAGAGGCGTTTGCGATCGAAGCCTTTCCGGTGCAAGCAATTGATACGGTTGCGGCAGGAGATGCCTTTAACGGGGGACTTGCGGCTGGACTCGCAAGCGGTTTGTCGCTTCAAGCGGCTCTGATTCAAGCGGCTGCGGTTGCTGCCCTTTCTGTTACCCAGACGGGGGCGCAGCCTTCGATGCCAACCCGAGAGGAGGTTGAGCGGTTTCTTGAAGAGATGGGGAGATGAGGGGAGGAGGAAAGTAAAAGCGTTAGAACAGTAGGATGAGTGAAAACTATGCCACGCTAAACCCCAATGTCTTTTCCTGATGCCCGTCAATATGCCCCGGCAACTGAGCGAAACCGTGAGCCGATCTTAAATGTGCTGCGTCAGGTGTTGCCGCCGGATGGAACGGTTTTGGAGATTTCGAGCGGGACGGGGGAACACGCTGTTTTTTTTGCGCCCCGGCTTGCTCCGCGTTTGTGGCTGCCTTCTGATCCTAATCCGCAAGCCCGTGCCAGTATTGCGGCATGGCGACAGCAAATCCCGGCTGAAAATCTCTATCCGCCAATTGCTCTGGATGTCCGCGATCCGGTGTGGGCAGTAGAGCAAAATCCCCTCCCCGAGGAGCTGCAAGGACTTAACCTGAACCGAAATCCGATTCGGGCGATCGTCAACATCAATATGATCCACATCTCGCCCTGGTCTGCAACGCTGGGACTGATGGCAGGCGTGTCTCGTTTGTTGCCAGGGGGTGGAATTTTGTATCTGTACGGTCCCTATCGGCAGAACGGCAGGCATACGGCCCCGAGTAATGCCGCGTTTGATCAGAGCTTGCAGATGCAGAATCCAGACTGGGGCGTGCGTGATCTGGAAGCGGTGGTGGCGGCAGCAGCGGCAGAAGGCTTGTCGTTTCTCAAAACCTGGGAAATGCCTGCCAATAATTTTTCGGTGGTGTTTGAAAAGCTTTAAGCCGACAGCCGATCGTCTTTGGACAAGCGAAGCAGTTGAGAAATCTGCTGACCAATCATAATAGAAGGTCTAAGTAAGCAAAACGGTTTTAGACCTTGACCCCGTGCAACGCAACCTTCACACAGCGCAGGAGCAACCCCATGCCTAGCCTCGATCGAAAAGCGAACCGCAAGATGGAGCAAAATATTGACAAAAATACGATCCGAATCGAGCCAGTGACTGTCGTGGTGGCAATTTTCGCGCTGCTGCTGCTGCCCCTGCTGCTGTCGGGCTTTCTGTTTCAGTAAGTTTCAGTCAGTTTGAGTGAGTTTCAGTTATTTCGCGTATTGAGGCGTTTGCTTTGACTTCTTCTCCTCACCCCCAATCTTCCATGAATTCGCTGCTGCGCGTGTTGGGCAGTCTCAGACACTATCGTTGGCTGGCAAGCGGCGCGTTGCTCAGTTCTTTGCTGCTGACGGCTGCCTATGCAGTCACGCCTCAATTGTTTCGGTGGGGGATCGATCGCGGCATTGCAGCGCAAAATTCCAGGGTGGTTCTGCTGTGCGCTGGGGCAATGGTGCTGGCGGCGATCGCGCGGGGACTGTTCAACTTTGGGCAAAGCTACTGGGCAGAAGCGGCATCGCAGGGGGTGGCTTACGATCTACGAAATCGGATTTTTGGCAAGATTCAAAACCTTAGCTTTAGCTATCACGATCGATCGCAAACGTCCCAGCTTCTAACCCGCGTCACCAGCGATATCGAGCAGATTCGATCGTTTCTCAGCACCAGTTTGATCCAGGTGATTAGTGGCTTGGTGACGCTGATTACGATCGCCACCATTCTAATTTTGATGAACTGGGAGCTTGCCCTGATTACGCTCACCGTTGTGCCCATGTCTGCCTGGCTCATGGCGCAATTTCTCACCCGCAATAGCGATTTGTTTCGGCGGGTGCAGGAGCAGTTAGGCGATCTGAATGCGGTGCTGCAAGAAAATCTGTTTGGTGTGCGAGTTGTGAAAGCCTTTGTGCGTGAACAGCCGGAATCCGATCGCTATACGCGACTGAACGATCGCCTGATCCAAACCAATATGCAGACGATTCGGGCGATTCGCAATACGTTTCCCTACATTTTTCTGCTGAGCAATCTGGTCACGGTCGTGGTCATTGGCTATGGTGGCGCGGCAGTGATTGACGGCAGGTTTTCGATCGGTCAACTGGTGGCGTTTAATTCTTACCTGCTGCTGATTTTGCAGCCAATTTTGCTGATTGGGTTTGCGGCTCCCGCTATTGCCCAGGCGGTGGCTTCGGCAGAAAGGGTGTATGAAGTGGTTGATGCGGCGGTGGAAATTCGCGATCGCCCCAATGCCGTTTTGTTTGAGACCTGCGGCGGCAGAATCACCTTTGAAAATGTTTGGTTTCGCTATCCCGGTGCCAGTACGGAAGCACTCAAGGGGATTTCGTTTGAAACCAAACCCAGGGAACTGATCGCGATTTTAGGCATGACTGGATCGGGCAAAAGCACGATCATGAACCTGATCCCGCGATTTTATGACGTTACCCAGGGAGGCGTGCGAATCGACGGACGAGATGTGCGCGATTTTCAGCTCAACAGCCTGCGATCGAAGATTGGCACCGTCTTTCAGGAAACCACGCTATTCTCCGGCACGATTCGCGAAAATATTGCCTATGCCAAGCCCGAAGCTACCCTGGAGGAAGTGATCTCCGTCGCCAAAACCGCTCAAATGCACGACTTCATCACTAGCCTGCCCGACGGTTACAGCACGATCGTTGGAGAACGGGGCATTGGCTTATCTGGCGGACAAAAACAGCGAATCGCGATCGCCCGCACCCTGCTCACCAGCTACAGCATCCTCATTTTGGATGACAGCACCTCAGCTGTTGATGCTCGCACCGCTAACGAAATTCAAACCGCCCTCGATGATCTGATGCGCCGCAAAACCTGCACGTCTTTCGTGATTGCTCAGCGCATTAGCACCGTTCGCAACGCCGATCGCATTCTGCTGATGGACAAAGGCAGACTCGTCGCCCAGGGAACCCACGAAGAGCTAATGCGAACCAGTCCGCTTTATGGAGTCATTTTGGAATCGCAAGTGAAGCGGGGTAGAGCAGCAGAACTGTCCCAAGAGTTGAAATTTTGACCTGGTTTCACTCGGTTCCTGCGCCGTTCAACCTGTCATGATCCCCTTTCACCCGTTCGCTTCCTGACTCACCTACTCCCTTCCTTACTCACTCACTACTAAATTAATCCCAGCCAGGACAATAACCCTTGTCCCGTGAAATATTCGATCGCGATCGTTGCGACGAAACCAATCATCGCAGCTCGACCATTAAGCTTTTCTGCATAAGCGTTGAAGCCAAACTTGGGTTCTGGCAGGCTAGGATTTACGGTTGGTTGAGATTGAGAAGAGACCATCGACTAAGTTCACAAAACTTCATCCCTATTGTAGAGGGTCAGCTTCCGATCGTGAGCAGTCGCAACCCGGAAGTTTTTGCTTGTAATGCTGAACCGATCTGATAAAGCTGCTGTGAATTTGTTGGGCAGCAGAGAGGCTGCGCTGACTCGTCCGCCTGAAATTACTTTGAGATGAAGCGCAAATTTCCTTTTAGGCTGGTGGGTTCAAGTTGTTTTGCCCATTGAATAAACTGCGGATCAAGCTGAGCCTCGCTGCTGCGAATTAGCAAAGCGGTGTAACAAGCCTCCTGCCGGACAACGATCGCCTGAAACTCGATGCCATGTGCAACTGCATAGCGCAGTCCCTCTAATCGCAGAGAAGATCCAAGCAGGGACTGCAAGCCGAGTGCCTGAAAAATAGCCTGCACCCAGCTCAAATCAGGATTTTCCTGAGAGGCTAGATATTCTTTAGGCAGACCGCTCAGATCAAAAATTGCTGCACCAATAACAGCATCTAGATAAGGCATGGAGAATTCCTCTGCTAGAGGAGCTAGAGGAAGGGAGAAACCCGGGGAACGAATACTGAGTAAATCACGACTAGCAGTCATATTGGTTAAGCAGAGATTGCCAAAGCGAGGAAGTTACTTGCAAAGCAACTCGACTTCCAGTGTAAAAAGCGGGAAATCAACAACGCGACCGTAGAATCCCTCTGCGATCGTGAATTTTCGATTGAATTGGCAGCTTGGTCTGTCATAGCGGAGGACGAACCGTAGAATAACTCTGTTGGAGACGATCGGTGGAAAGGCTGCTAAATCTAGGAAATCAACTAATTAAAGCGTGCTTGTCCTTAGTTCAAGCTGCCATGAAGAGTGCTCAACCACTTTCTTATCTTTTATTGCGCTGCGATCATCGTTTTTGTCAACTTTAAACACAACAAATTCGGTTTTCTGCTTCTGACTGCTTATCTTATTTACACAATCGTAAGTTTTAGCAGCATTCAAACCCGCTCGTCGTCTACCCACTTCCTGACGCGATCGGGCAGGAAATTAGCGATTACCCTTCGGGCAACTGCGAAGTACCTGGGTACAGCGTGCAGCCCACCTAGATATTCAAAAAAAGATATTCACAAAAAATAAGGGGGCAAAGCCCCCTTTCAGGTAGATGACGAGCAAGCTGAATCAAGGAAACAGTTGCTACCAATCCTCTATTCAGCTTTTACTAGCCCGAATTACCACAGACCGCGAACTGGAGCCGCCGGGCGAGTTACACCTGTGCTGCCCGTGCCTGTACCCAGACCTGTGCCGCTCGTGCCTGTACTGCCTGTGCCTGTACCGAACCCTGTGCCAGATGTACCCGAAGTTCCGGTAGTGGGGTTTTGCTCAGGGACAACCCGGCGAGTATCGTTGTTGAACGTACCATTTGTTCCGGGAGTTGTCGTACCGGGTCGAGTAATGGTGCTGGGAGAGGTCGTCGTGCCACCTGCCCCTGAGCCAGAACCGAAGCCGCTGGACGAACCACCCGTATTGGTCCGGTTTTGGGTGCCAAAATCCGGTGAGTTGGAGTTTGGTACATTAGGATTGGACTGGGAAGGAATATTGCTGGGATTGTTGAAAACGCCCCGCGGATCGTTGGGTCCAGTGCCATCGGATGAGCCATCGCCATCGCTACCAACACCGCCATTATCGCCGCCACTGCTGTTGCCACCAGCACCGCCGCCACTGCTGTTGCCACCAGCACCGCCGCTGTCACCACCAGCATTGCCACCAGCACCGCCACCAGTAGCGCTACCGCCGCCACCGCCGCCGCCACTGCTGCCACCAGCACCGCCGCTGTCACCGCCAGCCGTGCCGCCAGCACCGCCACCAGTGCTGCTATCGCCACCGCCGCCGCCACTGTTACCGCCGCCAGCACCGCCGCCGCTATTACCGCCGCCACCAGCGCCACCGCCGCCGCCAGCACCGCCGCCACCACCACCAGCACCACCGCCGCCACCGCCAGTAGCGATGAGCTGACTTTCATCAGCATGAGACGGAGCTTCATTTAACTGCCCCAGTGCCAGTGCTGGGAGGCTGACTAACACACCTGCACTCAAAAGTCCTACAAAGCTAAGCAGCTTCTTCACCGCCATTCGATCGCGCTTCTGATACATAAAACGTTCCTCAAGAAAAGTTGCTGAATATGTGTGAAATCCGCTCATGAACCAGGATGAGCAGAAAAGGTTTGCTGACAGAATTAATGGCAAGTCAGCCGCTGAAGTAGCCTAGAAGAATGAACAAAGGAAGTCTTCTTTGTTATCAGCTTGCAGTGCAGAAACATCTTTCCTTCTCTTGGAAGTTAAGGACTATAGCACTGCCTTCGCTCCTATTAAGACACGATAAAACAGCCCGTTCTTTTATTTGTCTATCGAAAGAATGAATCTCTTGCTTCTCGCTATAAACCCTCTGGCAAAGGGCCTATTCTGAGTATGTTTTAAGTGTTGACTACTTAGAAGAACCAAAGAGAAGAACCAAAGGTTTGTATAAACAAACTACAGTTTTAATTTAAATAATTAGGACAGTTTAATGACTGTAATACAATTCTTATCTCTGTAGAAACAGCAATAAAAGGGTGTAATTAATACAGCCTCCAAAGTCCGCCTTTAGATAGACGCTGCTTTATTGGCAGCCTGTAGATCGTTAACAGTTATTTTTTACCGAACTGTTCCTTTTAATGCTTTTGTGTTTTTGGATGCAAGTAGATAGAACCGGAGCAAATGACCACCGATCGCCCACTGGAAGCAACTTTCGCAGCGATTTAAGCCATTTGGGGTAGTCTGCCTGCTCGATCGCCATGCGCTTTAAGTTCAAGTCAGCGCAGTGATACAGGCGGCGGAAAAACTGCGAGCAACCGTGTAAATAATCCAATCGATCGGGAAGAAGGTGTCGCTGCGGGCTTTTGTGAAATAGCCCAGGTCAAGCGTGCGGTTGAAATCTTCCATCGGTTTATTGAAAAATCCAGCAGGGCGAGCTTCATCTCGTACTATCAAATGAAACATTTCAGCCAGGACAAGATTTCGATT
>NZ_JACJOR010000025.1:0-3685 GCF_014695615.1 Leptolyngbya sp. FACHB-711 | reverse complement strand
TATGTCTGTCAAAGATCCTGACTACTTTAAGCAGCAACTTGAAGAGATGTATGCAACTGAAGTTGGAGGATTCATTCCAGAAATTGAAGCTGAGATCCAAAAACTGGAATGGTGCGATCTGATGATTTGGCAATTCCCTTTGTGGTGGTTCAGTGTCCCTGCAATTTTGAAGGGGTGGGTCGATCGCGTCTTTGTTATGGGGCGTGTTTACGGTAATGGACATATTTATGAAACGGGCAGATTTCGAGGTAAGCAAGCAATGCTCTCGTTGACCACAGGTAGCACAGAAGAGGACTATCTTGCAGGCGGTTTTAACGGTGATATCCATGCTATTCTGCGCCCAATTCAGCGAGGGATGCTGCAATTCGCTGGTTTTGACGTTCTTGCTCCGCAGATTGTTTATGCCCCCGTTCGCCAAACAGATGCAGTTCGTCAACGTATCTTGAATGCTTTTTCGCAACGATTGCGAACCATTGAACGTGAGTTGCCGATCGCCGTAGGTCAGTATTGATCGGCATGGAACTGGCGGGACTGAATTTATGGGGCACGCAGCCAGGATCGTACTCATCCTGATTGTAGGAGGTGCTTCTTATTGCTGGCTCCTACACGTATTGCTCATTGAGTTTTTGACAAAGTAACATAACCATTCACAACAAGAGGTAACTATCATGATGCTGAAAGACAAGGTTGCTTTGGTGACTGGCGGAACATCGGGCATCGGTCGAGCAACCGCGATCGCATTTGGTGCTGCCGGAGCAAAAGTCGTATTCTCTGGTAGACGCGACGCAGAAGGTGAAACAACTTCTGCGATGATTCGTGAGACAGGAACGGAGTGTTTGTTTGTACGATCGGATGTATCGAGTGAACCAGAGGTTAAGGCGCTGATAGAGAAAACAGTCGCAACCTACGGAAGGCTAGATTTTGCCTTCAATAACGCTGGATTTGGTACACTCCCACAGCCACTACACGAGCAGTCTGTTGAAGACTTTGACAGCATGATGGCAACCAACCTGCGGGGTGTGTTCTTCTGCATGAAATATGAAATTCAACAGATGCTGACTCAAGGAGCAGGGGTCATCATCAACAACTCTTCAGTAGCGGGATTGATCGGGATACCTGGAATGGGTCCTTATACTGCGAGCAAACATGCTGTGATGGGTCTCACTCGTTCTGCTGCGCTCGATTATGCCAAGCAAGGAATTCGGATTAATGCCGTCAATCCTGGCTATATTCGCGGCACAGAAATAGTTACTCCTAAGAGCCTCCAAGAGATAGGTATGACTTTAGAGCAGTTTGATTCGATGGTGTCGTCGAGCATCCCGATGGGGCATAGGGGTCAACCTGAAGAAATTGCTGCAACGGTTGTGTTCTTATGTTCTGATGCTGCGAGCTACATCACTGGACAACCTTTAGCGATCGATGGCGGAGTCACAGTGAGTTGATTTTTGATTATCGATCGTGGAATCACAGTGAATCAATCCATTTCAAGAGAGAACAACCGGACTTAATTTTAGGAGAAATAGAATGATACTTCAGGATAAAGTGGCGTTAGTCACTGGCGGAACTTCAGGAATTGGTCGTGCAACGGCGATCGCTTATGCCCAACAACAAGCAAAGGTGGTAGTGGTTGGTCGTCGCATGGATGAAGGTGAAGAAACGGTTCGATTGATTCAGGAGGCTGACGGAGAGGCGATTTTTGTGCAAGCAGATGTCACGAAAGAAGCCGATGTTAAAGCAATGGTTGATAAAGCAGTTGGCGCTTTTGGTCGGTTAGATATTGCCTTTAATAATGCAGGAACGGTCGGCGAAAACCCCTCATTGATTGAGCAAACAGAAGCTGAATACGATCGCACAATGAACGTCAATGTCAAAGGCGTTTGGTTGTCGATGAAATATGAAATCGCTCAGATGTTGAAACAGGGAAGTGGTTCAATCGTCAATATGGCATCTGTGGTTGGATTCGTTGCATATCCTATCCAACCCCTCTACGCCGCGAGTAAACATGCAGTAGTCGGTTTAACCAAAGCTGCTGCGCTCCAATGTGCCAAAGCGGGGATTCGCATCAATGCCGTTGCACCAGCAGCAATCCAAACAGATATGCTTGAAGCAGCTACAGGTGGGCAGGATGAGGTCAAAGCTTACATAACAGGACTTCACCCGATCGGACGAATTGGAACACCGCTTGAAGTTGCAAATGCAGTCCTGTTTTTATCATCTGACCTGGCATCGTTCACAACAGGTGCAACATTGATGGTAGATGGTGGGTTTGTAGCGCAGTAGTCGAAAGGCAGTGCGAAACGTTGCGACCAAGTAGCGATCGACACCGATATGAATCCCGCAGACAGCGACTTTGCTGCAGAGCAGACCAAGATGACTGCCCTCGGTCGCTACGGACAGGGTGACGAGGTGGCTGGCATAGTCTCTGATCTTGCTAGTTCTGAAACTGCTTTTGTTACAGGTACGAGTCTCAAAATTGATGGCGGCTTTACCGCTACCAAGAAAGTTTTCTCACAACTGGAGTGAGAATTCAGTCTGAATACACTCAAGAGGGAAACAAGCATGATTCACGCTTATGCAGCCAAAACAGCAGGCGGATTACTGGAGCCATTTGAATATGATCCGGGTGCGCTAAAAGATGAAGAAGTAGAAATCAATGTCGAGTACTGTGGGGTCTGCCACAGCGATCTGAGTATGTTAAAAAATGACTGGGGCATTAGCCAGTATCCCCTTATTCCTGGTCATGAAGTAGTCGGAACCATTGCAGCCGTTGGCGATCGTGTGACAACCGTTAAAATCGGTCAGCGAGTCGGATTAGGTTGGTTCTCCCATTCTTGTATGCATTGCGAGTGGTGCATGTCAGGCGAGCACAACTTGTGTCTAACAGCAGAGCAGACTATCGTCGGTCGGTACGGAGGCTTTGCTGATAAGGTGCGGGCACATGAAGAGTGGGTCACTCCTCTGCCAGAAGGAATTGATCCAGCTAAGGTAGGACCACTGTTCTGTGGTGGCATTACCGTGTTTAACCCACTTGTTCAGTTCGACGTGAAGTCAACTGATAAAGTCGGTGTAATTGGCATTGGCGGTTTGGGACATATGGCAATACGGTTCCTACAAGCTTGGGGATGTGATATCACTGCGTTTTCGACAAATCCTGATAAAGAGTCTGAAGCCCGTGAGTTGGGGGCCACTCACTTCGTCAACTCTCGCGATACTAAAGCAATTGAGGATGTTGCCAACTCGTTTGACTTTATTCTCTCAACTGTGAATGCAGATCTAGATTGGGGAATATACATTAACGCGCTGCGTCCCAAAGGACGGTTACATTTTGTTGGAGTCGTACCGAATGCGATTCAGATGGGTGCGTTCCCCATAATCCTTGGACAAAAATCCTTATCGGGCAGTCCTCTTGGTAGCCCGACAACAACTGCAAAAATGCTTGACTTTGCAACTCGCCATGGGATTGAACCTGTCACAGAGACTTTTGATTTTAATCAAGTGAATGAAGCAATCGCTCATCTTGAAGCAGGAAAAGCTCGATATCGAATTGTGTTGAAACACTAGAAAAACGCTAAGAGCACAGGAGTCGTACCTCCAAGCAAAGCTTTCACACACAAAAAAACTCACCATCGATTTACAAAGGAGAAACCTCTCATGCCTTACATTACCGTTGGTCAAGAAAACTCTG
>NZ_JACJOR010000249.1:0-17665 GCF_014695615.1 Leptolyngbya sp. FACHB-711 | reverse complement strand
GTTTATGTACCCTTGCCAAACAGCATTCCCATGAAGCCATCGGGCAAGTGGTATTGCCTTCGTTACGCCATCCCCTGACAGTGGAGCGGAAACTGGAAAATCTGAGTTCATGCAGCGTGAGTCCGTTAAGACAGTTAAAGATTAGCAGGAAAAAGTGGGGAAGGGGGAGTGGGGAGGGGGTGGATGGGGGAGGGGATAGATTGTTCGTTCAAGATTGTAGGGCAAGCGTTGTTTGGAGATTGCTGCGTCTTGAACGCTTTGAGGATGGATGAGCAAGTTTATTTTAGAAGTGGGTCGGGCTGGGTTAAGGTTCCTGTTTGCTGAGTCGCCGATACACTTCTGCCAGTGCTGCTCGATCGCCGACGTTGCCAGGAAACAGAACGACGGGAAGCTGGGGAAAGCGGGGATGATCGGCAGAGGTGCGGACAACGGAGACTCCGGGCAGAATTTGCCCCAATAGTCGAGCGGTGGTGAGTGCCAGCCCGGTGCTGAGGGTGTCGTTTGAGGTGATGCCGCCTTTGCTGATCAGGAAGCCGATCGTCTCTGGTAATCCTTTTTCGATGTCCATCAGCAGGGCTGAAACGGCAATGCCGAAATCGAGGCGGGTTTGAATATCGGCAAAGGTTAATTCTTGGCGGCTAGTGTAGATGACGGGCGTTTTGCCTGCCTGGTGTGCTTGATGAGCGCGATCGAGCGTTTGCTGCAATAGCTCGGCACGCTCCATCGCGGATCCTTCCAGGAGATGAACGACATCGACTTCGATCGCTTCAACTCCAGGGGCTTTTAGCAGGTCTTCGAGCTGCTCAGTGGTTTTTTTCACATGGGAACCGACGATCACTGCGCCCGGTTTTCCATCCCGCACATAGGCTGCCATGTCCTCCGACGCGACGGCTTGGGGCGGTAGGGCAGCAAGAGCAGTGAGCAGGCTGGCAGCACTCCGAAACAGAAATCGCTTTCCCTGACGGGCGGCTTGCAGCACATCGGTGGCAAACTGATTCAGGTCTGCCTGCGTTTCAGCATCAACGACAACACACTGATTATCCTGAAGCTGCATCAGGCGATCGAGCGTTCCCAATCGAATATCCGCCAGCAAAAAGCGATCGACCTGCGAGGCAGGAATGCGTCCCCTGGTTTTTTCTTCCACGTAGTCCGGCAAATAGCTGTGCCGATAGCCAAACACTGAATCTTTCGCAAACTCGGTTTCGTGAACCGGAGTGGGTACGTCATTCACCACCAGATAATGCACGCTGTCGCGGGTGAATCGTCCGCCCTCAAAAAAAGCTGGCGTGAGGAAATGGGCATCAAACGGACCCAGCTCCTCAGCGATCGCATCGGTTTCGATCGGGTAATGTCCGCGCAGGGTGGAGTCCGATCGGCTAACCACCAGGAAATCTTGAACGCCTGCTTCTGCAATTGCCTGTTTCAGATTTTGGCAAACTTCTCGCGTGGTGGAGAGTGCTTTCTCTGGAGTGAGTGCCCTGGTGTTGGTCAGCACAAAGAAAATGGGGGACTCGTCGGCTAAGCCCGATCGCAGCGTCTCTACGTCCCATTTCATCAACAGTAAACAGCCATGAACGGTCTGCGACCCAGTTGGATCGTCGTCCAACACAACAATTTTGGGCTTTATTTTGGGCTTTGAGGTCATCGCAATTTTTTGTGGCGTAGAGCAGGTTTATTATGGCGTGAATTGAGGGAGTGGATGAGTGAATGAGTATATGAGGGGGGAAGGGGGTGAGGAGATGAAATGGAGGGGGTGAGAGAAAGTGATAAGAAGGGGGTGAAGTGGGCAAACTGTGGTCGGAGAGGCTTTAGGATGGACGGGGAATGAGCGATCGCTTTACAGCAGGTTGCGTTTCAAACGTAAATTCTCAGGTGTGATACCGTTCATTTCGCTGCTTTAGAGCTATCATCTCTGTCAATTGACCGATCGGGTAGGGTATTTCTGCTTTGCCGATCGGGTATGATTCCCCAACGGGCATCGCCCTGGATTAAAGGAACAATCAGGGACAGCGCAAGTTTATATAAGAGGTTGCAAGAGGCATGGGGCAACTGAACGATCGATCCGCAGAAATGGGGTCGCAGGAAAACGAATCTCAGGCAGCATCGCGCCATTCCAGCGACGCAGAAGATGTGCTGCAAACCATGACGCAGGATCTTCGCAGCCTCCAGCAAGACCTGATCGCTCAAATGAGTCACGATGTCCGCCGCTTGCAGGCAGAAAAATCGCGCTTATTAAACGATATTGAAAAGCTGCAAAATCAGCAGCAAATGCTGGAATCTCAGTACGAAGTTGCCCTTTCTCGCCATCAGCTTGCCCAACAGCAAACCTGGGCAAAACAACTCGCTCTCACCCTGGCAAATCATCTTCACGCTGCCCTCAGTCAG
The DNA here is from genome assembly GCF_014695615.1 of Leptolyngbya sp. FACHB-711. Lineage (NCBI taxonomy): Bacteria > Bacillati > Cyanobacteriota > Cyanophyceae > Leptolyngbyales > Leptolyngbyaceae > Leptolyngbya > Leptolyngbya sp. FACHB-711. The sequence continues at coordinate 15,280 of NZ_JACJOR010000249.1, read as the reverse complement.
CGAATTAATCAGATGGTGACGGTTCAGCAAGTTCAGCAAGACGCTTCGGGACCCAGTCTGCCACGAATTTCGAGCAATGGCGCGATCGAATCCATAGAGGCAAACCGCTTGATGGTGTCGCTGGATGAAACGGTAAATCGCACCTTTTCAACACTCAAGCATGACTTGTCGAGCTACGAAAGTGCCTTGTCGCAGCAGATCGATCGAATGCACAACCTGGGTCAGCAGGGAGAAGTAATTCTGGAAGTGCTGGTTAAGCGCATCAGTCAGCAGCTTCAGCTTGAAATGACCCGCAGTGGCGCAATTCCTGCCAGTCCTCCCGCTCATCTTTCTGTTTCGCCTACTCCGTTTACGGCTGAATCGTTGCCGAATCCAGAAGCAAATCCGTTTGAACCGATCGAGAATCCCTATGCTGCCCCGGCTCCTGAACGAGTGCCTGAGCCTGTGCCTTTGCAGGGAACGTCTTTGCTGCCCACGCCTCCAGCAGTCGCACCTGAGCCGGTGATGGTTCCGCTTCGCTCTCCTGCCGATCCGCGTCGTTTGTCTCATTTTCAAATGGGACTCCTGCTGATTTTGCTCTCCACGCTGTCGCTGTCGTTGCACAACGTTCTTGTTGGCATTGTGAGCAATCCCAGCCGCTTGTTTGGCTTGATTCCGATCGGCGGTTTTATTAAGTTGAACGGGTTTGGCAGTTCGCTGCTAATTTTGTGGATGCGGATGCTGGTGGTCGTGCCCTTGATGGTGTGGCTTGCCCCCAGACTATATAAAAATACCTGGCACGAGATTCGGGGCTTCTTTCAGTCAAAAGATCGAATATTGCTAGGCAGCGTTCTGGGAAGCGGGTTTTTCCTGTTTCTGTCACAGGTTTTGATTTATATTGCGATCGGTCAAATTGGCCCTGGTGTTGCCGTCACGGTTCTGTTTATGTATCCCCTGGCAACGGTGCCGCTAGCATGGTATTTATTTGGCGATCGACCCACACGGCTCCGGCTGCTGGTGATGGCAGCGATTCTGTCGGGCGTTGTGTTTACGGCTGCTCCCAAACTAGGGACGGCGGGCGTTTCCTGGAATGGCATTTTGACCGCAGTATTTTCAGGTATTGCGTTTGCGTTCTACCTAATTTCGATGCAAGTTAGCTTCCGCAAGCTGCACCCGGTTCCGGTCAGCCTGATCCAGTTCTCCAGCATTTTTATTTTTTCCAGCGTTAGTCTCATTGTGCTGGGCGTTGAAGTTGCCCCAACCAATCGCACCGGGCTGGCGATCGCTGGACTGCTGCTGGGCGGACTGACGCTGGCAGGCTATTTGTTGAATAACTTTGGCGTGCGGTTTATGGGGGCAGCCAGAGCGTCGATTATTGCCGCGAGTGGTCCTGCGCTCACCGCATTTCTGGCATTTTTGCTCACTCCCGGCAGACACACTGCCTTGCAAAGCGTCCAGATCCTGGGAATACTGATTGTAACGCTCGGTGTCACTGCCCTCAGCTTTGAACGAATGCTGCTACAAAATCGAACCACTCGCCAACCTAAACCCTCTAGTCAGGTCAGCTAGGAATTTGGGTACTTCAAAGTCCCTCAGCATCGGGGGATTTAGGGGGCAATTTTTAGGGGGTAATATAGATACTTGCGGCTTCTTAAGCAGCTTATCACTCGTTTATCATTACTCGTTCATGGTGCGATAAGTTGCCACCGCGGAAGGCGAAACGCGATTCAGATAGCGGAAGATCCAGTATTTGAAAATCGTGTCGAGAATCACCGGAAAAGTGGCAATAAACAGGAAGATAAAATCGCGGTTTGCGGGCAGCCCAAAGTGTCGGGAAACCCCTTCGAGAATCACTTCCCAACCGTGAGGGGAGTGAAAGCCGACGAAGGTATCGGTAAACAGGATGATGATAAACGCTTTAGCACTGTCGCTTAAGCCATAAACAAGCTGATCCATAAAGGATTTCAGCACAGCAATTTCGCGCTTTCCGGTTGCAATTATTACGGCAAACGCCATCACCCCAAACAAATCAGCAAACACATTCTTGATTGCATCCGAGCCGCGATCCCGATAGTCCTGCTGAATTTCAGCCGCTCGATCGCGCACCTGCTCCACGATTTCTTCCTCGGTTTTAGGCTCCTCTTTACCAATCAAAATTTCAAACCGAATTCGCTGTTCAAATCGCTGAAGTTCGTTCAGTGCTTCATCTTCTAACTCCTCGTTGAGAAACACCTGAACCTGCTCGTTACCAGCCCGGTAGCCATCGACGATCGGACCAACAATAAAATTTTTGGCGAGTTGCAGGGTTAAGAGCGGAATAATAATCAGCAGCAAAACAAATCGGATTGCGGTGATCGTGCGAGATTTTGATTTGCGAAAATCCCGGACGAGTTCTTGCTCTGCTTCAGGATCAAGCTCTCGCCGAACCCGATCGACCGTCTCCAGAATCGATCGCGGCAGTACCCCGGTTTTATCCGTCAGGGACTTCATATCTCGCTTGGCAGCCCGCTTGGGCAGTTGATTTCCCGGAGACACGATCGGCGGCTCGGTCTGACTCAGCTTCTGCTCGGTTTTGGGTTGAGCGTTGCTGAGCTGAGGAGGATTGGGCTGAGCATTGGTCACAATCATCACTGAACCGGGATTTGGCTCAGGATTGCTGTACGGTGCCAGCACTTCATCAATAAAGCGCAGCTTTTTGAGAATTAAATTAGGGCGATCGATTACATTTACGGTAAGACGATTACTTTGCAGTTCACCAGGAGAGTAATTACTGCTGTTTTCTTCGAGTTGAACTTCGGTAATGGTTTGATTTGAAAGACGGACGATCGAGCTGCTTGCTTTGAACTCAAATAAACGGATTCTAATAATATCAAGATACTTTTTTAGCTCTTCTTTAAGATAAGTTCTGGCACTTTGGCTATAGTCACCGTTTTCAAGCGAAATTGGATTTCCATCAAAGTGAGCGTCTTCTAATGCTTTGATGGCAAGTGCCGCTTCGTAGGCCTGATCGAGGGCGCGTTCGGGAGTTTTTTGCAGCCAGCGATTAGCAGAGCGAAAATACTCCTTGAAAGATGCAAAAGCCGAATTTCTCATTGGGGCAATAGGATCGTCTGACATGATGCGAAGTGCGGATTCAGGATCGTTGAAAAGGCAGCAGAACGGGTTGAACAGCAGTTTTAACGATCGATTTGCTTTATAAATTAGCTGGTTTCAAAAGAACCAACTCAAACTTCAGGTGCTTCTGGAGCAGTGATGTGAGGCAGGTTCTGCTTTAGGGCGATCGGGTTAGGTATCAACGCTACGGATCAACCAGTGAATCCAAACGATCGTTTATTCTAACGTTAGATTAGAAATGATGATACCAAGCCCCTGAGGAGCGATTCGTGTCTCTTGATTCTATTTGGATTTCGGGTGTAACGGGCAGTGGAAAGACCACCCGACTCATCCAGCAGTTTACCCAGGCAGCAGAGGCAAACTGGCAGCGAGACCGGACTCAGGCACGACAGACTGCGCTAGTCTTTGCGGCGATCGGCGATAATCGGCTCGATCTTGCTGATCGCATTGCCGCTGCGACACAGGGCAAATATCGATTTGACTCGGTGACGCCGTTGGGCTTTTTTCAGGACGAAGTGCGGCTATTTTTTCCTCTGCTGGCAGAACAGCTTGGGCTGAAAACCTTATTTCCCTTGCGGCTGCGCCCGGAAACCGAGCAGGAATTAGCGACCCGCCTTTGGCAACCCAATTTAGCGTCGGGTCGATTGCGCCAAACGGGAATGCGCGACTATGACCTTGTGCGTCGATCGCTTGACCTGCTTCAGCTTGCGGCGTTTAGCGGTACACCCCATGAAGACATTGCTTTTTTGCTGAAAGAAGGATTTGCCGAACAGGAAGGTTCTTTAGATTCACGAGATTCATGGGAGGCAATTGGCGAAGCGATCCAGCAGTGGTGGGATTGGTGTCTAGCCCGTGGACTGCTCACCTATGGAATTATCACCGAACTGTACTGGCGATATCTGCTGCCCCACCCGATTTATCGGCAGCACTTAACTAGCCGCTACTATGCTGTGTTTGCCGATGACGTAGACGAATATCCAGCAGTCGCCCGCACCCTATTTGAACTGCTGCTTGATCCTCCCGCAGCGGGAACGGCGAAGCATTGCAGCATTCCGGGAACCTTTACATTTAATCCTGAAGGCGGAATTCGCCTGGGATTGGGAGCCGATCCCCAATATTTTGCAGAGCTTGCCCATCGCTGCCAGAACGAAACCCTATTTGCAGATGCCAATCGTTGCATTGGTGCAACCTGGGGACGGTCGGTGATGGAGTGGGTGCGTGAACCTTTACTGCTGCCGCAGTTGCCAGACTGCATTCGTACAATCCAAACGGCGGCGAGAGGACAGCTTTTGCGCCATACTGCTGAAGAAATTGCGGCTGCAATTCATAAAGGCGAGGTTCGGCCCCAGGATGTTGCTGTGATCGCGCCTGGAGTAGACCCGATCGCCCGCTACACGCTGCGCGAAATTCTCACCAGTCAGGGAATTCCCGTTGCCTCGCTCCACGACCAGCATCCGCTTGCCAGTTCGCCGCTGATTCAGGCATTGTTGACTCTGCTGGCACTGGTTTACCCCGGCTTAGGACGATTGCTCAACCGGGAGTCGATCGCTGAAATGCTGGTGCTGTTAAGCCAGGTTCCCAACTCTGTTTATACCGAGCCAATCAGCGCACTGGAAGTTGAACCCTTGAGTCAGTCCGATTCGGGCAGCTCAACCACCTTTATGCCGCGAATTGATCCCGTTCGAGCTGGGCTGCTGACCGACCACTGTTTTGTGCCCGATTTCGATCGCCCCCATCTGCTTCCGGCAACCGTGCTGCCTCGCTGGGATCGGTTAGGCTTTCAGGCAACTCGCGCCTATGAAGATCTGGTGCAGTGGGTCGAGTCGCAAAAACAGCAGCAGCAGCAGCGCATGATCACGAGTCCCGTTGTGTTGCTCGATCGCGCCATTCAAAAATTCTTTTTTGGCGGCAGTCATTTGCCCTATGACCAGCTTGCCGCCCTGCGCGAACTGATGGAAACCGCTCAGCATTACTGGGAAGTGGCTACTCGCCTCCAGTCGTTCAATGCCTCAGAAGTCCTGGTGTCGCTCTCGGTGGGGCAATTCATTCAGCTCTTACGCGAAGGCACAATTACTGCAGACCCTTTTCCCTCTAGACCGATCGGCAAAGCCGCTCAAGCGGTTACGATCGCCACAATCTATCAATATCGAAACGATCGACGCTTTCATCGCTGGCAGTTCTGGCTTGATGCCGGCTCACCCTTCTGGCTATCAGGCGGGAGCGGACTGTTTGGTGCACCCATTTTTCTAAGAAAGCGACTCGGAGCCTGGACAACCGCAGATGAGCTAGAAGCCAATGTGCAGCGACTTCAGCGACAGGTATTTGATTTACTTCATCGGGCAACCAGTCGGGTTTATCTCTGCCACAGTGAACTGGCAGCGAATGGACAAGAACAGGCAGGAAATTTGCTGACGCTGGTGAATGCCGCACTGCCCGTCACCGCAGGACAAATCCTTGAAAGACCGATCAATGCCTAAAAGCCTCGTAAGACTTAAGCATTTTAGGAAACTGAGCTTAAAATTGCCAGTTCCAACCCCAGATTAACGCTAATCCCGATCGTCAGACTAAGGTAAACCCAGACTGCTAAGAGCGATCCAGCGTGCTGCCTGTCCCAACCAGAGGCGCAAAGCTGCTGCATGAGCCGTATCTTTTGGCTGGTTAAAGGACTGACAACCAGCGGCTTCACAATCCATTCCCCGATAGTGACCACAATGACAAAATAAAGCACCAGTCCAATCAGCCGCAGTCCATCCGCTAAGATTTCGCCAGAACCAATGCTGACCGGAGCGGATAGCACTCCCAGCAAAGGCTTAGCTGCCTGGGCAATGAAAACACCCGTCAAAGCAGCATAGCCAAAAATTTGAGACAGACCGAACAGGGACGATCGCTTCATAAGGGCGATCCCTGCGCGATTAAATGCTGGCTCAGCAAGGTAGGAGAAGACTCCGCCTGATGCTGATGAAGTGTAAACGCTGCCCAGGCCAGCTCGACAATACAAACTCGGCAAGCACTGGGAATTTGGGTAGGCAAAACAATCCAATAGTGCGGTGTACGTTTTGCCGCTTCAACCTGAAAGTGACGACTCATTGCGATACAATCCGGGAAGCTAGTAAAGTTAACGTTCCCGCTCCATCGCTGTTTGTCTCACAGATAGATTAACTGTCTCTGAGACTTAATAATCTGAAACTTTTCTTGATCGTTCGATTGTTGCTGAAAGTTTGCCGAAATTAAACTACTAAGTTTCGCTCAACATAAGCGCGGCCTGCCATCATCGCAGCATTGCTGGTTTCGTATTCTCTGCCATCGTTTAGCAGGGTCAGGTCTGGATCAATCACCCAGCACAAATAGCTATCCATTAGAGCCGATCGGCTCACGCCTACGATCCATCCGGGGTAGGCAGACACTTGTACGATCGATCCATCGCTCATGGCATTTGTTCTCCTTGGGTTGGTTCAGGTAATGTGCGGACTTGAAAATTAGGTTGATTGGTAAAATTTGCAGAAATCTAATTTCCCTGCGCCTATCCTTTAACCTGGCTTGATTTTGACGGATCTGGAATTGAGCTTCCGTCTCTCTCAAGCCTCAAATCCATCTCATCCAGTCAATAGATATTACAATTGCATCCCAAATTAGGCATAGCCTCATCTTGCCCAGAATTACCCCTTACACTACCGTGGTTTCCCAAACAAGCTACTGAGAGAATAAGGAGGATTGAAAAGTTTGGAGTTGCCTCTTAAACCGCCTTTTCTGGAGAAATTGAACCCTCTGCTGCGGACTGCTTTAGCCTGCTTGAGGAAAACTTTTGGAAGTTTATTCTCGATCGAGATTAAGGCTGGGATGATGAGAGTGAATTTTTTCCTGGAACCTCGTCCCAGTTCGCTGAATCACTTTAAAGCTCGAAAATAAAGGCTTTCAAAACTATCTCTGGGCACTAATCCAATGACGAACGTATTTCAACAGCTTGAACAGCGATTTCATCAATTGGGCAAAGATCTGACCCCTGAAGTCGTTGAAACTGCCACTCAATCGCTTCAAGAATGGCTGGAACGCAATATCGATTGCCTTGCTGCCCGTAAACCAGGCGCAGAGTTTAACGGCACGATGATGCAGTGGTTCCACTGGTATCTGCCTTCAGATGGCACTCACTGGAATCAGCTTGCCGATCGCGCCCAGGAGCTTGCCAAGGCAGGAATAACCGCCATCTGGATGCCGCCCGCCTGCAAAGCAATGGAGGGAGAAAACGATGTGGGCTACGGCATTTATGACCTGTACGACCTGGGAGAATTTAACCAGAGCAAAAGCACCCGTACTAAGTACGGCACGAAAGACGAATACGTTGCTGCTGTGAAAGCAATTCAGCGAGCCGGAATGCAGGCTTATGCAGACGTAGTGTTTAACCACAAGATGGGCGCAGACTGCACGGAAGAGTTTGAAGTGGTGCCCTACGACCGGAGCGATCGCAACTGCCCGATCGACGGCGAGAGAACCATTCGCGGCTGGACAGAATTTAGCTTTCCCGGTCGGGGCGATAAGTATTCCTCAATGAAATGGCACTGGTGGCACTTTGACGCACTGGACTATGACGACGGCAATCCGGGCTACCGCGCTGTTTATCAGGTTAAGGGCAAAAGTTTTGATACCAAAGTCGATCTGCGCCAGGGCAACTATGACTATTTGATGGGCTGCGACCTGGATATGAATCATCCTGAGGTGCGGGGTGAGCTGAAATACTGGGGCGAGTGGCTGATGAACACTGTAGGACTGGACGGCTTCCGGCTGGATGCAATTAAACACATCAACGGCGATTTCTTTAGCGACTGGCTGGATCACCTAGAGCATTACGCAGAGAAAGATCTGTTTTGCGTCGGGGAATACTGGACAGAAGACTTCGGCTCCCTGAGCTGGTATATCGGCAACGCAGGCGGGAGGCTAAATTTATTTGATGTGCCGCTGCACTACAACTTTCATCGCGCCAGTCTATCGGGTGGAAACTACGATATGCGATCGATCCTGGACAACACGCTGATGAAGCACCTGCCCATGTTTGCCGTCACCCTAGTCGATAACCACGACACGCAGCCCTTACAAGCACTCGAATCTATAGTGGAATCCTGGTTTAAGCCACTTGCCTACGCGGTTATTCTGCTGCGGGCGGAAGGCTATCCCTGCATTTTTTATGCAGACTACTACGGCGCACATTACCGGGATAAAGGACGAGACGGCAACGAGCATGAAATTTGGCTGGACTCCCACCGCTGGCTGATCGATCGCTTTCTGTTTGCCCGTCAATATTTCGCCTACGGAGCGCAGTACGACTACTTCGATCACTGGGACATCATCGGCTGGACGCGACTCGGCTCTGAGCAGCACCCTGGTGCAATGGCAGTGATTATGAGCGACGGTCCCGACGGCAGCAAATGGATGGAAGTCGGCAAACCTAACACCACCTTTTACGACATCACCGAACATATCAAAGAACCCGTTCGCACAAACCAGGACGGCTGGGGCGAGTTTCGCTGTAACGGTGGATCGGTGTCCGTCTGGGTGGAGAGAGATCCTTTGTTGTCTTGTCTGACAGGATTACCGATCGAGATTCGGGTGGGTGAGTGAGCGGGTCAGGGGCTTCGGGTTCCTCGCGCCAATGCTCTGCGTTGGAATGCTCATTAGGCGGCTCTGCTACAGGATTAAATCAGCGGCAGAGCTGTATCTGGGAGATTATCCAGGCTGAACCTGGACACCAAAGTTAAAGTCCCATCTGTTTGCAGGACAAATTTCGCGAATCCAGATAATTAAAGGAGCCGTTGAGGAAGCGAATAGATTCCAGCGGCTCTGTTATTCGTCAACTTGTAAAGTGGATGACTAAACTATAGATTGACAGGATGAAAGTTAAGAGTGCAATAATCCATAATATCTGTAAAAAAGTTATATCAAAATCCTGGTTCTCAGCTTTTTTCTATCTATGAAGTAAGAGGATAAACTATTTTGACAAACCGCTGACAATACAGTGCTTGTCCATAGATGCACCACACCAATCTTTGATTGGATAAAGATACAGGCGACGAGTACAAGTACTGAGTGAATTGTAAAAAGAATATTGGCAATAGCAAGCCTTTTCGTTTCCTCTGCTATTCCATAGCCCAAAAAAATAATCAATGAGGGAATAAGAATAAACACAAAATCAAAAACGTAAGGCTCAAAAATGAACTCGTTGGAAATTTTCAATAACTGAGCTTGACGATCGAAGAAGCCATCAACATTAGATGCTTCAGCCACAATCATTCCACTATGCCAATATCGCCATAGCCAAAATAGGAGAAGGGTCAAGATACTAAGATTGGTAATAATAAGCAGAATAGAAAAGCGAGAAGACTTTCCAGGCAACGATTCAAACATACTCTTACTTTCTTTTCTAGTCTTGATAAAGAAGCATCAAAAGCTGTGAGCATCAAAATTTATAGTTTTGATTCTTTGAAATCTTTAAGGTCTGCTTGTGTGATTTCAGCGAATCAGGTTAACCGGAGAAAGAGCATTTGAGTCAATGCTTCTCTAATCCATTAGCTCTATTGTCAAAAGGCTAGTAGCTAAAAACGTTCAGCATAAACAATAGAAGACAGATAATTTGCATTACTGATAGAAAGGTTTTGTCAAAATCCTGATTCTCATTTTCTTGTTCACGCCTGGAGTTGCCCGACAAGCAAGTTATAACTGACGCTGAAACTAAGGCACTTCTCCAAATATGTAATACATCAATTTTTGATTGTATTAATACACAGGTAATGAATACTACAACAGAGTGAATAGAGAGAAAAGCATAGGCAATTGCAAGCTTTTTAGTAATAATTGACACTAAAGAACCTAGTCCCAAAAACGCAATGGCAAGAACAAGAAGAGAATCTAAAATATAAGGTTCAAAAACATACTTATTGAGAATTGAAAAGCTCACCCTGCGATTAAAGAAGCTATCAACATCAACACTCGCAATTAGTCCATCGTGCCAATACTGCCATAGCCAAAACGCGAGGAGAAGAAATATAGCGAGATTGGTAGAAATGATAAAAGCATAGAAGCGTGAATATGTTTTAGGCAAAGATTCAGACATACTCTCAGATCCTTTTCAGCTTCGATCAGCCCCAAAGAAATTGGGTAAAACGACTGTAACTCGGGCTTCACGAGCATCCATAGCACACTCATTGAGTAGTCTACCCAGGATCTAGAGGAAACTCATAAAAGCGTAGTGTCTCAAGTTCAGCAGTTCTTCGCTCCCCCTCTCCCTACTCTCCCTCTCGCCCATCCACCCCTCTACCCCTCAACTCCCACCTGCTGACACATCGACAGCAACGGGCATTTAGGACATTTCGGGGCATTCCCGGTACAAATGTGCTTGCCGAAGGGAACTAGCAGCGCATTAATCTCGATCCAGTATTGCTGGGGTAGTTTTGCTTCCAGGGCTGCCAGCGTTTTTTCGGGCGTGCGGCTTTGGACATAGCCCCAGCGATTGGTGACGCGATGCACATGGATATCGACGCTGATGTAGGGCTGCTCGCAGGCAATACCGAGGGCAAGATGGGCACACTTTGCCCCGATCCCTTTAAACGACAAAAAAACCTGCTCATCGCAGGGCAACTCACCGCCATATTCACGCACAATTCGATCGGCAATATCCCAAATTTGCTGCGCTTTTGCGTCGTGGTAGGTGCTTCTTTGAATCAGCCGATCGATTTCTGCCACGCTAAGCTGAACCATTTCCGCTGGAGTGCGAGCGCGATCGAACAGCCGTTTTGCGGTAGGCAAACTGACCTCGTCATAGGTGCGAATCGAGATGATACAGGAAATTAACTGCTCAAACGGCGAATTATAACCCTGTGCTGCCAACTCAAACATCGCAGCCTTAGGAAAGGAAGAGACTGCCTGCCGCAGGCGATCGATCACTTCGTCAATTTCAAACGGCTGCTTTTCAGTCACGATCGAGTCTTGCTACCGATGACTGTTACAGATTGCTGTTACAGATTACAGACTCACTATGAACTAAGCCTTGCGCCGGAACCGTCTCTGCTTGCGTCGGGCAATGGCTTTGCGCTTTTCTTTTTCGAGCGGTGTTTCAAAGTGGCGATTCTTCTTCATGTCGGCAAAAATATCGGCTCTAGACACCTGCCGCTTAAAGCGACGCAGGGCTGACTCGATTCCTTCGTTTTCGCCGACAATCACTTGAGTCATGCAATCCTCTCCTTGTTTTGATATAAATGTTTGTTCATGTTTTACCACAGAATAAAGAGCTTCCAGCAGAGCGAGGCAATCGTCTCAGCCTACTAGAAGCTCTTAACTTCAAACTATCAATTTTGGGGAATTTAAGGCTTAATAGCGACGATCGTTCCGTCCACCGCGATTGCCACCACCTCCTCCCCAACCGCCACCGCCACCTGCAGGGCGTTCTTCGCGAGGCTTCGCCTTATTGACTTTTAGATCGCGTCCCATCCACTCTGCGCCGTCAAGTGCATCGATCGCAGCCTGTTCTTCAGCGTCTGAAGACATTTCTACGAAACCAAAACCACGCATCCGACCTGTTTCCCGATCGACCGGAAGCTGAACTCGCTTTACCGTACCGTACTCAGCAAAAACAGTGGTGACGTCCTCTTCAGTAACCTGATAGGACAGGTTGCCAACATAGATTGACATAAACTACTCCATAGAACCAATGCAGAGAATCAAATAATCAGAGTGTTGTCCGTCAATCTTTATCCAATCTTGCACAAGCACAACTAACTACCGACTATCTCAAATCCCAAATCCTATAGTAGCCTGAGATGCCCGCTTCAAGTGAAATTTATTCGTAAACAAATGTATCTTTTGTGAGATAGAAGACGTAGCAGGGGAAACAGAAAGGAGAGCGATACGGGAGGAGAGGAATCATTCAGCAGAGAGCTGCCTTCCCCCATAAAAGCCTGAAAAAGCCTAAAGCGGAAAACCCTTAGGGAATTTAGCTCAAAGGTAGCCCTCATAACTACCCCTTGTTTAGGCCTGAGTTAGATGAGAGCAGGGCAGACGATTCGCGGTAAATCTGGGAATGGTTTAAATCTATTATCAATACTTTGTTTGTCTTAAAGGATTGTTTATAGGGATAGGGTCAGTCCTCGAGCAGGGCTAGGGAATGGGGAGGATGTTCGATGCTTGCAGGTCGTTTAATGCCCTAGCTATCGCTACCGATTTGTTATCACAACCAATGGCTATCACAACCAATTACTGAAGCAGGACGCTGAAAAACAGCATGACAAAAGCAATTTATCTTGCCAATCCCTATGGATTTTCCAAGCAACAGCGCGATCTACTGCTGCCGCCGATCGTTTCTGCTCTGGAGTCAATCGGTGTCGAGGTGTGGGAGCCGTTTAGCCGCAACAATCAGGTTGATTTTTCCCAGCCGGGATGGGCATATCAGGTGGCTCAGGCAGACCTGAAAGATGTGCAGCAGTGTGATGGCATTTTTGCAATCGTGAACGGAATGCCGCCGGATGAAGGGGTCATGGTCGAGCTAGGCATAGCGATCGCCCTTCAGAAAGCCATCTTTTTATTTCGAGATGATTTTCGCCGCTGCACGGATAGCGAACAGTATCCGCTGAACTTAATGGTGTTTGCCGGATTGCCGGAAGCCGATTGGCAGCGGTATTACTATACTTCGGTAGCGGAGATTAGTGCGCCGGAGAAGGCGTTGTATCAGTGGGTGAGGGGGGAGCGGTAAAGGGATGTTTTTACCAGGGGTTTCCGATGATTGTGAAGGCAGCCCAGTAGTAGGGATGGGAGAGGGAGCCGCTGAGGCTGTTGTCGCCTGGGGGGAGGGGGATGCTACCAATGCCGGGGATACCCTGGATTTGACCATTGGCGATCGTGACTTGTCCGCGTACCATTGCAATTTGCGCCTGGCGGAGGGCTTCGGCTTTGATGGGCGCGATCGTGAGGGCGTCGTAGAAGCGGGTCATCAGGGCAGCGGTGGCGGTGTCATTGACGAACCAGAGGCTTGCCACCGCAGATTTAACGCCTGTTTGCACAGCAAGTCCGGCAAAGCCGAGTTCAGCCTGTTCATTGCCCAGCGCGGTTCGACAGGCACTTAAGACCAGCATTTCCACGGGCGGATCGTTCCAGCGGAGCTGACGCACCTGATCCATTAGCAGTCGCTCGTCCCAGAACTGGATGTAGGAATTCGTAATGGGTCCGGGGACGAAGTCGGCATGAGTTGCCAGGTGAATAATGCCAAAGGGCTGGGTCTGGCGAACCTGCTTGAAATTTTCGATCGTGGCATCATTATTCAGCACAATTCTGCCGCCTTGCCAGAGCCGCAGTACCAGCGTTGAGAGTTCTGTGGGAACGACAGGGAGTGGGTTTTGTCCCTGAGTACTTTCTGAGATGCCCATTGCCAGCAGTTGCGCTCCTCGGACATCGACGTAACGGGTGTCGGTCAGGCTAAGGCTGGGCATTAAACCGACGCTGTACTGCTCGATTAAGAACTGTTGTCCGTCATGCAGTGCCGCAAAGGGAAGCGATCGCAGTCCCATATCGGGCAGAAACACGAGGTTGGTAATGCCCTGGGTTTTCAGCTCATCGGCAAGCGGCGTAATCAGCCATTGATAAAGCTGCTGAGCATCTGCCAGGTAGCTGGTGGTTTCTAGATTGCGCGGGTTGGTAATCTCACTGCGGAAGTCTTGGGCAAGTTTCAGCAGAGCCGATCGGGTTGCCTCGGGAACACGCCGCCGGATTAACCCTTGCGCGGTCACGACTACCAGATCAAGCTGATCGCTCTCTTCCGCCAATGGGTCGATCGCCAGTGGGTTTATGCCTTCTGGCACAAAAGAAATGTAGATAAATGCAGGCTGTTCGCCCGTTGCTTGCTGGATATCCTGCGCCAGCTCCTTTGCTTGATCCAGGGTAACGATCGGCTGAGGCGGCAGCCCTAAATAGTCCTCAAAGTCACTTGAATACTGCCGTTCTAGCCGGGGTAGATCAGTGTCGATCAAGGTTGGCGGCAGCGTTACCTGGGGAATAGGCTGGGTCAGTGGCGGAGTATCCACACGCGGATCAGCAGATGTTAGCGGTTCGGATGGGGATGGGGGCAGCGGGCTGGGGGATGGCCTGGGGTCAGGGGGGCGGGGATCGGGATCAGGATCAGGCGTGGGTCGAGGATCGGGATCAGGATCAGGCGTGGGTCGAGGATCGGGACCTGGTCTGGGTCGGGGACCGGGCGTGGGAGGATTACGAATCATGACTTGAACAGCGATCGGTGCAGAGCTAGATAGAGACGGCACACCGTTCGCCAGATCCACAGCAACGACTTCAAACACAGGCAAAATGGCAGGCACATCAAGCGGCGGCGTATAGACCAGCGTATCGGTCGGAGCCAGCAGGGTTCCCGGCAGAATGGGCACTCCGTTGAGTGTCAGGGTTCCTTCGAGTGGGAGGGAAGTTAGCCGCAGCAGTGTCACATCGCCGTTGGGGTCGGTGACTCCGGCGACAAAACTGCTGACTGGAATCGAGAGCGGCTCACCCACCAGCGTGGCTAGGGCAGTGGTTCCTGGCGTAATCGTGGGGGCGGCATTTACTGAAGCGATCGCAATCGCAGGTTCAGGATTGAGCGTGTTTCCGGCAGGTGCGACGGTATAGTTGCCTGAAGCGATCGTGCCTCCTGGTCCTGCAGTAAGGCTTCCGGCACTGCCGCTCAGGGTAGTCCCGGCGATTCCGGGTGTGCCGACGACAAACGGGCGGTTTTCAGCTCCGCCTGCAAACTGAATGGCGATCGTTCCCGGTACGCCGCCATCCAAGCCGCCGGTGACATCGATACTGGCTGCGATTCCCTCCTCGGTGGGCAAAGTGCCTGTAAGCTGCACTCGATCGCCTGCAATTGCGACATCCCCTGCTTCACCAGAAGGACTGGAAGCATCGATCGTCTCGACGGTGACATTGCCCTGCGAACTGGCGATCGTCACATCCCCTGCAAGCGCACCAAACCCTGCTGCGGTCGAAATTGCGCCTGTTGTAATGTCTCCGGTTGCGGTCAGCGTGACATCGCCTGAAGCTCCTACAAATTCACCAAACCCGCTCTGAGTGAGAATGTTGCCTGTAGCGATCGTGGCTCCAGAAATCGTCAGATCGCGTCCGTTGGTAAAAATGGTCGATGTGGGACTAAAGAATCCTCCTGTTCTGTCTC
>NZ_JACJOR010000248.1:0-11230 GCF_014695615.1 Leptolyngbya sp. FACHB-711 | reverse complement strand
CTGAGCTGCTTCAATTTCTGCCTCTGTTATGCGAGGAGTGGTAGCTTGTCCCTGGACAATGCGACCGTCAGGAAATTAAACAGTGAGTGTTGATTGATGTGAACCCGTGACCGTAAGTATAGCCCTACGGATTTAGGTTAGGACATAGGATGAAGGAAGACCAGCCCGTTAAGAAACTGCCATGCCAGCCCCCTATAGTGACGATATTCGAGAAAAAGCAATTGCCGCGGTAAAGCGAGGAGAGCGAAAAATCGATGTGAGTCGGATGTTTAACATCGGTCGAAACACGCTGGATCTGTGGCTCAAACGAGAGGAACAAACTGGAACCTACCAAGCCACTCAAGGTTATCAGAAGGGTTGCAGACATAAGATCAAAGATTGGGAGCGATTCCGTGAGTTCGTCCGAGAGCATGGCGGCAAAACCCAAGCTGAACTGGCAAAGCGATGGGGGGACAACGTCACACAACAAAATATCAGTGATGCTCTGATCAAGATTGGGGTGAGTCGTAAAAAAAATCCTATGGGTATCGAGAGCGAAACGAGATCAAACGACAAGAGTTCCAAGAACGATTGAAGACAAAGCGAGCCAATCAGGTTGTGTATGTCGATGAAGCTGGCATTGATAACCGAGACGAGTATCCTTATGGGTATTGTGAGGTTGGTCAACGGTTTTATGCACTAAAGTCGGGTAAACGGAGTGAGCGGGTCAGTTGGATTGCTGCCCTGAAAGAGGGAAGCTTATTTGCGCCGATGACCTTTGCGGGTTCTTGCAATCGAGATTTGTTTGAGATGTGGTTGGAAGAGTGCTTGATCCCCCAACTCAAAGTGGGAGATGTAATTGTGATTGACAACGCGAGTTTTCATCACTCTCAAACGATTCAAGAAGTTGTCACAGCCGCAGGATGTGAGATTTGGTATCTGCCTCCCTATTCTCCAGATTTGAATCAAATTGAGCATTGGTGGTTTGTACTAAAAAATTGGATGAGGCAACGATGGAACGACTTTGAGAGCTTCCGTGAGTGCGTCGATGCTGCTTTTGCACAATGTCCTAACGTATATTCGTAAGGCTATAGTAGTTGGCTGTCAGATTTTGCACGCTCTCTTGAACAGCCTAAGTTATCAAGCAGTTGAAGGATTTGGTTTTTAAGGTTTTGCTCATTCATCAGGTTTTTTCTTTGACAAGTCGAACAGTAATGGATACGTCGTTATAAAAACTCCCCTGCTGGCACAGCTCGAATTCTCCGAGCAATAGTGCTAACCAGGCTTTAACAACGGGTAGACCAGTCCCTCTAAGAATTTCTACAAACGATATGCTCTCCTGTTCCTGCGCGTGTTTCTGCATCCAGCTTTGGATCAAGCGAATCCACTCCGACACATTCTCATCATGCGCCACTGCCAAGGCTTGCGCTTTGGTTTGAATCGATTCTTCCTGCGCTTCGACAAATGCCAGCACTTTCTTTTTTTCAACAGGTTGAGCGATCGAGGGGTTGTCTTCTGACTCCGGCTGTTTCTTCCCTTTCGATTGCCGCGTTGGTTTCTTCGTCAGATCGGAGATGTCGAGGTACATAGTTCGCTGTACCAGTCCATCAAGCAAACCTTCTTGAATCGGTGGACCGAGTGGGTCATGCCGTTCTTCCCAGTCGATCAGCAGCAGGTTGGCATAATTCTCATAACGTTCAGCAAGTTGAAGGATTACATCCCCCAGCAGGTGAAGCTGCTGCCAGTCCATTTCTTCCAGCTGTAACTGATCGATCGTCTGCCAGATCTCCTGAAGCTCCACATTTTCAGGGTCAGCTTTTGCTGCCGCTACCAGGAAAGGCAAGGCATTGATTAATGACTTCTCCTGGCTTTCCTCTGGCGGCATGGCTATAGCCCTCGCAGTGGACAGGGATTGATCGGGCACTCCTTGGGGTGCATCAGAATTTCGGGTTCAAATTCTCGAATGCCGTACTTCTCTTGCAGTGTTGCCAGGGTTTCTAGAAGGTACTGCCTGACGTGACGGTTTGCCATGCCGATGCAATGTTTAGGGGGAATGACGGCTAACTTCTGATCCCCCTGCCAAACACTAATTGCGATCGCATGGAGATGAGCATCGGGTCGATCCTCCCGGTACAGGTAGAGCAATGCGACTGGCGGCGTTTTAGGAACGACATCTAATCGTTCAGTGAAAAGCACCTCGCCTACTTGCATGAGTTTTTGAAGCTCTTGCTCCGCAACTCTCTGTCCTCGTCGCTTTGCATTTACGTCCGGACGATTTCGATAATGCGATCGCTTCCGATGGCAGGTCGCAGGATTCCAGCAACCGTCCCCACTTTCCCCATGCTGTTCGATCGCCTGCTCAATACTCAAGCGACTGCATTCCAAGCACTTCAGGTTTAGCGATCTGGGCATAGCCAAGGGGTTTTGGGTAAGGTTGATTACTAGTGTAAGTCGTAGTGTAAGTGAAAGGAAAGTTGGTAGCAAGAGCAGGCTTAGCTTGATAGGAAAAAATACAGCTCCCCCAACTTCTCTCATCAAAAGCCGGTCTAAGGCAAAAATGCTGGGTTCGATCGGATGCGAGGTGGGGTCTGTGGCTCAAAGAGCTGCGGCTGTTTTCAGCCGATGTGCCAGCAGGGTGTAGCGTTGCTGATCTCGAACTTGACTAATTGCTGTTGCGATTGCCTTTTGTCCGCCCACCAGAACGACCAGACGACGGGCACGCGTTAGCCCGGTATAGATTAGGTTGCGCGAGAGCATGATTTGATGCTGCGTGAAGATAGGAAGAATCACAACCGGGTATTCGCTGCCCTGGGATTTGTGAATCGTCGTCGCAAATGCCAGCGTGATTTCATCCAGGTCGGCGTAGTCATAAGTCACCTCCCGCTCTCCAAATCGCGCTAATAATTCCTGCTCCTCAGTGTCGATCGCGCTGATAATCCCCAGGTCGCCATTGAACACCTCGCGGTTGTAGTCATTTTTCAATTGCAGAATGCGATCGCCAACTCTCAGCGTCATGCCTCCCCGCACCAGCTCTGCTCTGCTGGGATGGGGTGGATTGACCAGTTGCTGGAGAACCTGGTTCAGGTTGCGGGTGCCCATCTCGCCCCGACTCATGGGACAAAGCACCTGGACATCGCGGGCTGGGTCAAATCCGAGCTGCGGAATGAGATGCGTCACCATATCTTGAATGCCAGCGACACCATACTCCGGGCTTTCAGCCACAAACCAGAGACAGTCGGATTTGGGCTGGTTGCATACTCGTTCTAGCTGGGGCAGGTCTCCTCCATTAATGCGGTGAGCGTTGGTGACGATTGCAGATTGCTGCGCCTGTCGAAACACCTGAGTGAGTCGGACGACGGGTATAAGTCCAGAAGCAATCAAATCATTGAGGACTGCACCAGGACCGACACTGGGCAACTGATCTGTGTCTCCCACAATCAAAAGATGAGCATTGGGTGCAACTGCCTTAAAAAGCGAATTGGCGAGGAACAAATCCATCATCGAAGCCTCATCCACCACGATCGCTTCAGCGGGGATTGGGTTGCCCTGGTCCCGCTTAAATTTCATTGTTTTGGGGTCGATTTCCAGCAGGCGGTGCAGGGTTTTCGCGTCCTGCCCGGTCATCTCACTGAGCCGCTGAGCCGCTCGTCCGGTGGGAGAAGCAAGCGTGATTGTCTTCCCCATCGCTCTCCAGAGGGCAACGATTGTTTTGCAGGTAAAGGATTTACCCGTACCGGGACCTCCTGTGAGGATCAGCACCCGATGGGAGGCTGCCATGATGACTGCCTGCCGCTGCTGCTGGGACAATTGAAGCTTAGTACTGGCAATAAAGCGATCGATCCAGCGCTCCACGCGCGGCACATCAACCGTGACAGGCTGGCTTAGCAAGTGCTTCACTCGGTTGGCTAAGCCCTGCTCAGTGTGGAAAAACGGCGGAGCATAGCAGAGGAATTGTCCCTGAAAATCAGCCGTTCCGCCCTGCATCATCAGTTCCCCATCCATTGCCATGTCGGTCGTAAGGGCAAGGATATCGCTTGCATCAATGCGATGATCCGGGAGAGCCAATCGTTCGACGGTGCGTTCCACCAGTTCAGATTGAGGCAAGAAACAGTGCCCCTCCTCGGCTGCTTCGCTCAGGATATGCAGCAGTCCGGCGCGATAGCGGAATTCGGAGTTGGGGTGAATGCCAAGATTCCGGGCGATCGCGTCAGCGGTGACAAAGCCGATGCCGTAGACATCAGTCGCAAGCCTGTAAGGATTTGCGGTAACAATTTGAATGGATTCATCGCCATAGTGCTTGTAGATCTTGACCGCATAGGTGGTCGAAACCCCGTGCGTCTGTAGGAACAGCATCACTTCTTTGATCGCCTTTTGCTCGACCCAGGCGGCTTGAATCATCTTGATTCTTTTTTTGGCGATGCCAGGAACTTCGACCAGGCGATCGAGATGGTGTTCGATAATGTCGAGTGTTTGTACTCCAAAGTGAGCAACAATGCGTTTTGCGGTAATGGGTCCAACACCTTTGATCAGTCCGCTGCCCAGATACTTTTCAATACCCGTCAAGGTCGCAGGCTTGGTTTCCTGGTACTGCGTCACCTGGAACTGGGGACCATACTTGGGATGCTCCCGCCAGGTGCCCTGCATTTGCAGCGTTTGCCCAGCCTGAAGGTTAGCGAAACTGCCAACGATCGTAACAAGTTCACTTGTGCGAGGTGCTTTCAGTCGCGCTACGGTGTAGCCTGATTCTGCTGAGTGATAGGTGATTCGTTCGACAACGCCTTGAAGTCGCTCTAGTGTCTGCTGTTTGTCAGGGGCAAGAGACTGCTGTATGGCATCAATTGTCATTTTTAGCTGTAGATAGCTTTTTTCTCTTGAACTCAGCGGTTATGGCTTCCGGTGGTTTTCTTCAGGTAACAATTCCTGAGTCAAATGCCTAATTAAGGTTTCAAATGCCACCCACTAAATATTTGCCAAGTAGCGATTCCTTTTCCTGAAGCAACTGCTTCAGTTCGGCGATCGTCGCTTCTAGTTGTTTCCTTTCCTCCTGAGATAACCCCTGGACAAATCCAGGATCATTCGGAATGAGGCTTTCAACCTGTTGCTTTGTCTTTGTTAGCTTTGATTGAATTTGGGCGACGGACTGGTGCTTAGTAGGTTTATTGGTTTTAACCAAGTTCCTGATTTGGCTGACGCTGAGATCTTCCGTAATCACCTTGTCTAAGAGTTCGCGTCGAGCTTGCTCATCCGTCACCTTTGCCAGTTCAAGAGCTTTTATCTGTCCAATTTGTCCCTTTTGGTACGCTTCCAGAATATCTGGGGGAAGATTGAGAAGACGTAGGCGATTCGCAATAAATGTAATTAGGGAGAGAGTGGGTTCTAACTCCTTGAAGCCCTCCTCAATAGCTTGCTTAATTTCAGGATCAATCGACGCTTTTCCTGCGGCTGCATTGCGATATTGATAGAGTGAAGCGATTACTTCCTCTCTCGTCTTTTTCAACATCAAGGAGAGCAGGTAAATGATCTCATTGGTGTCGTCCAGTTCGTTGAGATTCTGCCGACGATTGTTTTCAGCCCGACACAGCTTTGCAGCGGTCAGGTCATCGACTTCCATAATGTCCGCAGCGATCTCACTCAGCCCTGCTACCAGGGCTGCATCAGTGCGCGTTTCTCCACCAATGATCCAAAGTGAGCCATCGGGTTTCTTCTGAACCCAGATTGTGCCCCGAAAGCCATAATCTCGAATACTGGCTACCAGTGCTCCAAATTTCTGTGGATCGCGTTCGCTCCGTGACTTATAAGAGCGTCGTTGAAGCTCTGAGATTGGAATAGTGGCTTGGGAAATATTTTCTGGTGCAACTCGACTCAGAAGATCCTGTTTTCGCTGCGATAATTCCTGTTCTAGTTCCTGAATCTTCTGGGACATTTCAGCAATCTTTTGATCCTGCTGCTGACCCAATAGAGAACTTGAAAACAACGTGGAAGCACTGGTAGGGGGAGTTCGTCCCATTGCTGCTTATTCTCCTGCAAACTCTTGAATCAAAGTGGAAACGATTGGGGCGAAATCGCCGTTAGCAGCGTGTCCTGGGCGATAGCGAATTAAGGGAGCCACGCCACGATTCGCCGCATTTTCAAACTCTTTGGATTCTCTGACTCCTGTGAAACAGGGAATGCCTTGTTGCTCCAGGACAGGAGCGATCGTTGACGCATAGTATTTCTGGTCAGCGTTAGTCGCAACTTTCATCGGAACGCCCCCCAGAATTTTTGGAGCAGGTTCAAGATCAAGGGATTGCTCTGCATCACGTAGCCAAATTAGCAGACTATCCAGCCCAGCTGCTTTGACGCTCATTGGGAGAGGAAGAAAGATATGAGTTGCGACCGCCATCGCGCAATAGCTCATCAAATCCATTGAGGCTGGTGAGTCCAGAATGATCAGGTCGTAGTCTGGTGGATATTTCTTGAATGCCTTCTTCAGCACGTATTCCTTTGCTGGGCGAAGTGCCAGTTCTACCGAAAGCGAAATCATCGCGTCTCCGCCAGGGCAAATGTCAAATCTACCTCTGGAATGAGGAGTTCCCCAATCAGGCGTAAGAATGGGGTATGAACCGTTAAAGTCTTTGTCAAACAATACGGCAGTTGTCTTATCAGGCGGCTGAATAGGATTTTGCCCACAGAACCGAGCAGCAGATCCATTCGTATCTAGGTCAACCAGCAATACTCGTGCGCCTCTGAGAGCCAGCAGGTATCCCAAGTTCACTGCAAGCGTTGTTTTGCCAATCCCGCCAGCGTTGGCGACGATCCACAAAACGATTTGCCGATTAATTTGAATGCTGCCTTGCTGCCGTCCCGAATTTGTTGCAGGGAGGGAAGAAGTTGCCATCTGTATGTGATTAGGGAGGTAGAATTTTAGGCGTAACGTTACGCCTAACTGTAGCTACTAAGTTTAAGCACAACGTTACGCCTAATGATAGCGTCAAGCGCAACGTTGCGCTTAACATTGACAAAAGTTTTTAGGTGAAATCCTGGCTGGAAGAGTCTAAACTTACAGCTACGCTTAAAGCCTCAGTCAATTACTTTGAATGCCTAATGCAGCGCTCCATTCAGCTTCTTAGTGGCACAGGAGAGATTGTCGCTGGACTACTGTGTAGTATGAGCGATCGCCACTTGGAAGACTTCGAGACAATTTGGAAAGGAATTTTGAGAGCAACAGAGCAGCTAGATAGCTATTGGAGTTGGAACTATAAGCTACGGCAGAGCAAGCAGGATGCTCGTTATGAAGCCTATTCGATTGAGGTAGATAGTCTCACTCAAGGATTGATGTTTCTTGAAACCCAATGGCATCAGTCGCAACTGCCTCAACGTTACCCGCTGATCTATATAGAGGCATTAGCGGCAGCACCTTGGAATCGACGGCAACTGGAAGACCCGCCTTATTTAAGAGGAGTCGGGCGAACATTGCTGCTGTTTGCACGGCAGCGAAGCATGGAGTTGGGGTATGAAGGCAGGGTCGGGCTACACGCTTTGCTGAGTTCAGAAGGATTCTATCGCCGCAATCAGATGCTGGCGTATGGCGCAGATCCAGAAAAAGAAGGCTTGATATACTTTGAGTACGGCGTATTGCGTCGAACGACTTACCCCTGACGCTCTAGGAAAATCTAATGGACGATTCCACCCTTGCCGCACAATATGCTCAGAGCGGTGACCTGATGGACCTATGTAGCAACGAGGCTTGGCTGAGGGATTCCGCCCACGTTGAAGATTCGGAGCAGGCGGAAGCGGGACTGGCGATGAAAGAGTATAGCGAGTCAGTTCAGGCACTCACGGTTGAGCAAATGCAGCAATTACGCCAGCAGGTGAAAGTCCAATCGATTCTTTTCGTTGCTCTGCGGGAGTGGATGGAGTCGTGGGATCTAGGAGCAGGGCTAGAGGCTACTTATACGATCGCTCGCCGCTTGGTTCGTACTCGCCTAGCAGATTTAAATCCGCAGCAACAAGGAGCGATTGAGGAGCTATTGTCAAGAGAAACCATACCGGGAAGTATCAGCAAGGTTACTAGACAGCAGACCGTAGCAATCTTATCTGGGATATTTACACAGGAGGATTGGCAGGCAATGGCAGAAGCCGCATCGCACTCTATCTCATCGCGAGTGCTGAAAGCAGGACAAATACAAACTGAGACAGCAGCAGTGTGAACTTTGGATCTTCCAAGATTCAGGTCTACTATTATCTTGACTCAGATAGATCTAAGACAACTGTTGTCTTAAAGAATGCTCAAAGCTGGAAAGCTTGCTGACGAACATCAAAACACTATTGACGTAGTAATCAACGATCGTCAGCCAGATGCAGTCGATCGCCAAGCAGTGCATTGCTCGATCTGGAATTCGCTAGAGTTAAACCTTGTATCGCGATTTTGAGGTTCGGCAAATGGTGCGTGAACAATTTCCTCAAGCGCAATCGACTCCAGTGCCGGATTGCCCACCTTTGCAAAGCGGCGACCATCTAACGCGCCCGGAATTTGAGCGACGCTATGCCGCAGCCCCTCATATCCGAAAAGCAGAACTGATCGAAGGCATTGTTTACGTAGCATCCCCTTTAAGGCACGAGCAGCATGGCAAACCCCACAGTCGCATCATCACCTGGCTCGGTGTCTATCAGGCAATGACTCCTGGCATTGACCTGAGCGATGCGCCAACTGTGAGGCTCGATCTTGATAATGAACCGCAGCCTGATGCAGTACTGTTTATTGAGACAGCGGCAGGGGGGCAAACTCGAATCAGCAGTGACGGCTATATTGAGGGAGCGCCCGAACTTATTGTCGAGATTGCAGCCAGCAGTGCTGCTATCGATACGGGCATTAAAAAGCAGGTGTATCGGCGCAACGGGGTGTTGGAGTACATCGTTTGGCAGTCCTACGAGAACCAACTCGAATGGTTTGTTCTCACGGAGGGAGAGTATCAACGGCTCCCCGCAGATTCAGTGGGGAGTATCCGCAGTCAGGCGTTTCCAGGATTGTGGTTAGCCGTGTCAGCCCTTCTAAGCAATCAGATGGCACAGGTGCTGGAGACGCTACAAAGGGGATTGCAGTCGCCGGAACATCGGAAATTTGTAGAGCGACTGGAAAAAGCGAAATAATGTCTTTCAGTTTCTGTCCCTACATTACAACTATCCAAATGCCAGCCGTATACGCACTAATAAATTATTCAACGCTGTTTTTGTAGAGGGAGCTTCCGGCAAATGACTGCGATCGCTCTCTGCTTTCAAAGTTTCTACCAGCCGCTGATACTCCTGCTGGTGGAACGCCAGATCGGCTTGACTCAGAAGTGCTTTTTCGCTGCTGCTCAGCTTTCGGGCAATCAGATCGGCAAGGTAAGGAAGCTGAAACTTCTCATTCAACTTCACCAAATTTGCCTCAATCTCGCCTGTTTGCATCAGGTGAATGCCTGTCAGCAGAACACGATAGAGATAAAGTAGCGGTTTGACACGGTGGGGTGTTTCCTTCTCAAATAGCCGCCACTGCGTTTGAGCAAACCCCAGGTAGTGATGGCTGTGATGGCGCGTGATGCAGCCTTGGGCGATCGCCTTCAGTTCCTCATGCTCTGCGATAGCGTAGACAACGTGCGGCGAGTAAAGCTGCTCCAGGACATAGCCGTTTCGCTTTAATAGCAACCCACAAAACTTCTTGAGGTCATGGGTGACGAGATCAAGCTGTAATCCGTCTTGAAGCTGCGAGACCTCGATCGTTTCCTGTCCCATATCCAGTCCAATTACCTGCTTGAGCGGCAGAATGTGAACGCCTCGCAGATCATAATCAGAGTCGGGCGAGGGAAAGCCGTAGAGGTGTGCGCCGCTAATTGTGGCAAATAGAAGCGGATAGGGTTGTTGTGTCGCGGTAGTAAGCAGTTGGGCTGGGAGTGAGTTCATGGTTCAGCGGCAGCCATGCTGCGACGTGCTTCAATCAAAAAGGCATTTGCCTTCTCGTAGTTTGGACGTTCGGGAAGTTTCGTGTTGGCAAAGGCGCGATCGAACGTTTGATGCAGCTGAAGCCGCCATTCGTTGACTGCATCCCACGACATCTCCTGATGCCGGATGGCTAAAAGCTGCGATCGATAGTCTTCAACCTGCACCGGCACAAACCCTTCTTTGAGTACAGTGATGCCAGAGAGCAAGAGACGAATCAGGTGCATTGCGTGCTTCCAGCGAATCTCGCCTTTGCTGCGGAGATCCTGCTCCATCTTCTTGAACTGCGACAGCACATAGCTGTTATAGGTCTGATACACCAACTGTGACAGGAAAATTGCCCGGATCTGCAACAGTTCTGTCGCGATCGAGGTTGCTGTTTCAACCAGGGGCGTGTAGAGGCATTCCAGCACATTTGGATTTGCCTTCAGTGCCAGGATCAAAAACTTTTGGAGTTCCCAGTAGCATTCCTGGGTGGCAGCGTTTTCTAGCTGCTCTGGAATGCCGTAAAGTGACCAATGCAAGGTGGCAGGGGGTAAATAAATTCCCCGACGATCGATGTCCGAGGCTTCGTTGTCTAGCCCATACGCCCTGGAACCGACGATACAACGATAAATGACAGCATTGTACAGGTTATAGTCGTTCAGCACTGCCTCAGAAGTCTGTAATCCCTCATTCTGGTAGTGTTTGCGGATGCTGAACTCATGCCGTCGCAAATTGACAGTAGACCCATCCGTCAGTTGAATTTGATAGGCGTGGGAGTTATCGGTGGGGGATTTGACGATCGCGCCTACTGCTCCCCGCAGACAGACGAGTTTTCCGGTCGAGGTTTTAACCTCCACACGGGCGACGACCTGCGTCCCCACAGGCAAGATCAGATTGTAGGCAGGAGTCCCCTTTTGCATCATGCTGCCTTTCTAGTAAATGATGTTTGTAGTATATTGTAGTATGTCGTTTGGAAACAAACTCATCAGGCAAATAATGCTTCCTGCATCAATATGCCCATTTACTAATCAAAACTGCGTTGCTTGCCTGTGTTACGCAGTGGCGGATTGCTGCGATCACCAAAGCAGTTCATTCAGTACAGGCAATCCTGGTGCGCTAGTGGACTGTGCGAAGTGGGCTGGTGATTGACTGTAGAACTACAGGTGTCTGCGTGCAGATAAGTCGCAAGGAATTGCCAAAGGGTTTGTATGCCTCATATCACTGTCAAGAATCTCAGCAAGACTTTCTTTGTGTCTCAGCGAGCCTCGGGTCCTTGGGGTTCAGTCCGAGGCTTAATGCAGCGACAAACAAA
>NZ_JACJOR010000247.1:0-11975 GCF_014695615.1 Leptolyngbya sp. FACHB-711 | reverse complement strand
GAAAAAATCAGGGCGGCATCCTCTGCGGCGAAGGGGGTAATGACAAACTCTCTGGCATGGGCGGCAACGATGCCCTCTGCGGCGGCACAGGCAACGACATTCACATCGGCGGCACAGGTAACGACATCAGCTTTGGCGGTGCAGGCAACGACACGCACATGGGCGGTTCTGGCAAAGATACCTTCGTGCTGGCACTGAATAACGGCGTGGATATCGTCAAAGACTTCCAGAAGGGCGAAGACAAAGTGGGACTGTCGATGGAGTTAAACCCAGAGATCCTCGACATTGTGCAGCGGGGCAGAAACACCGTGATTGGCGTGGGCGGTGAACGACTTGCGACTCTCTTGAATGTGAAAGCCAATCAAATTAATGCTGCTGATTTTGCCACCGTGGACTTCTCCCACTTCAAGGGAATGGAAGTACCCACGTTAGTGTCCTAAAAAAATGGCTTCATCTGCTTACCTTGTGTGTGTTGATGCCTTCCCATTCAGTTGAGAATCCACAATGGCACTATTTATTCTGTTTGCTTTGTTGCTTGGGTTAGTCGGCAGCATTGTGATAGGTACATTGAGCGTATCGCTGTTAATAACTAGGCTGCAAGAACATAGCGGATCTCGACGATTAGTTCGCGCTGCCCTTTGTGGAATGAGTGCGATCGCCACCCTCCTGCTCACTCTGTTGTGGAGTCAGTCGCAGTTCCAAACAATTACCCCTCCAGATGGTGGAGCACCTACCCCGGATGATGCCCTTGCCTTATTAAAAGCTTGGCTTGGCTTTGGTCTTGCACCGGGTTTGGGTCTGCTCTCAGCAGGGTTAACTAGCCTTTGCTGGAGAAGAAGTTGAAGTTTTCCACGTTCCAGAAATTTGATTCATTTGAAGTGTAGTTATGAATTATTCCGCCTCATTCCCACCTCAAGAACTTGGTCAACTCCTCGGAGAATTTAACTGGCACAAACCAAAAGCTAAACAGCTATTTGTGACTTGGGGTTTGATGATTATTCCCTCACTGATTAGTTGCTTGTTCTTGGTCGGTATTCCTGCAACAATCTTCTCGATCTACTTTGCTCATCGATCGTGGCAACGATGGCGATCAGCTCAAAGTGTTGTCCTCCTTTATCAACATGGTTTAGTCGATCGGCGTAAATCTGATCCTATAATTTTGCCCTACGCCGACGTTGATACCCTACTCATTGCCGTAACCCGTCTGGCAAAAATAACGAGCTATACCCATACCATTCAAACCCGAGACAATCGCAAGATTCAATTTGATGAGCATCTAGCACAGATTAAAGAACTGGGATACATCTTGCAGGAGCAGGTCGTGCAGCATCAATTACCGAATGCGATCGACACCTATCATCGAGGACTGCTTGTTTTCTTCAAGCCGCTTGCAGTCACAGATAGTGGTCTTGTCATGGGTATGCAACA
Source organism: Leptolyngbya sp. FACHB-711 (assembly GCF_014695615.1). Classification (NCBI taxonomy): domain Bacteria; kingdom Bacillati; phylum Cyanobacteriota; class Cyanophyceae; order Leptolyngbyales; family Leptolyngbyaceae; genus Leptolyngbya; species Leptolyngbya sp. FACHB-711. The sequence continues at coordinate 10,547 of NZ_JACJOR010000247.1, read as the reverse complement.
TCTCTCTTGGCAAGAGTTTGATGGTGCGGCAGTAATTCAAACTCGAACTCGTACGACCATTCACACCTTCGTTGAGATTAAGCAAAAAGGTCAGAAGAAGCCCTGGGCACTGCTTGATCAAAAGACATTTCCAAACCTGCCCCTTTTTTTCGTGCTACTTGATTACATTCAGGGTTCAGCAGAGCGTGACGATATTCAGGTCAGTTAGGTAGACATCGCGATTCAAGTTGAACTTACCTCAATTCATGGCATAGAAACACCTGACAAAGTAATGCAAGTTTCTGTCCCAATAAACAACAGTTCACAATTCAATTGCAAGAGATAGTTTTATGGCACGCGACAATGATAATTCACTTGGTAATGCAAGAGATTTAGGCGTTTTTCCACTCAGCGGTCGAATTGTTAGCGATACGGTCAGCTCAACCGATGACTTGTCAGACTTCTATCGCATTAATGTTTCTAAACCCATTCGATTAGGTGCGACCTTAATTCCGAAGAACTCAGACGTCGATTTGTTTCTGAGAAGCGCAGATGGACAGGCGATTTCATCCTCACGAAATAGAGGTACTGCCGTTGATTCACTTAATGCTGAAACCATTGCCCCTGGCGTTTATTTTCTGGAAGTGCAAAAGCCAGATAGCGGTAGCACCGCTTACGATCTAAGCTTGAACGGGCTTGCAGTGAGCGAAGCCAATTTATCAGTCAATGTGAAGGCGATCAGAGCTTTAGAACGATTTGACCCCAGGACAATCTTTGGTAATTTCCAGCAGGCTGACTTTCAAATTTTCACAAATATCCAAGGTGAATCTCGCAAGAGCAAGGTCTTTGGCAACAACGATCAAATTAGTCCCAATTTCATTGTTTCCAAAAGTGTTGATCTAAACCAGCGATTTGTTCCCGTTAACCTCGCCGTAACAGATCACGATCCTGCTCCCAGCAGGTTTGATGATTTCGCCGATTTTAATCCTAGCAATACTCAAATCGGTTCATCGTTTGAGTTCGACGCAGCGACTGGAAGACTGCGATCGCAATTTGGCAACAATTCTGGCGGCTTTGGCGTACCGAGATTAGAAGGAGAAGTCATTACTCTGGAAGGCGATGGGAAAGGTGCACCAGTAGGGCAGGGAGGAACAAAGCGGGCAGTCGTATCGTTTCAAGTGACCTATGATGCCTTTACCAATTCATTCGCTACATTTAGCAACAGCACCCCTATCATTCGCGGTACCAACGCCAGCCAAGACCTGACCGGAAAAAATCAGGGCGGCATTCTTTGCGGCGAAGGCGGCAACGACACCCTTTCCGGTATGGGCGGCAACGATGCCCTCTGCGGCGGCACAGGCAACGACACTCAGATCGGCGGCACAGGCAACGACATGAGTTTTGGCGGTGCGGGCAACGACACGCACATGGGTGGTTCTGGCAAAGATACCTTCGTGTTGGCACTCAACAATGGGGTCGATGTAGTCAAGGATTTCCAGAAGGGCAAAGACAAATTGGGATTGGCGATCGAGCTAAATCCTGAAATTCTCGACATCGTGCAGCAAGGCAAAAACGTTGTCGTCGGGGTAGGGGATCAGCGGCTTGCCGTTCTCTCCAACGTTAAAGCCAATCAGATTACGGCTGCCGATTTTGTCACCGTTGATTTCACTCACTTTAAGGGAATGGAAGTACCCACGTTAGTCGCGTAGCCGTTGCAGGCGAATTAACACGAAGCAGTTTTCAATAGGCTTTTCAATATCATCCAGTTCGGTCGCGATTCATACTTTCTGAGTCTAAACGGGTGTCTTGTCGTATAGCACCGTTGCAAAGAAACGCCGATCGGAACGTCACCTTTATCTTTATTTACATCATTCACAATTTCAGGAGAAATTCAATCATGGCGAACGCAATCATTAACGCATTGCTTAATCCCACAACCCTTGTTCAGGAGAAAGAGCAGACCAACGTCTCTGGGACTCGGAATAGTTTTCTAAGCACTGCTGAAGCGGTGTTTGGCAATATGCCCAATGGCAGCATTGGCGCAGTCGGCAACGTCAGGGGATTGGGGAATATTGGCTCAAACGATGGAATCGATAACTTCTCATTTGCCGTTGATCGCCCCACTCGACTGGATGCCAAACTCACGTCAAACAACGAGAAGAATATTGCCTTTAACCTGATCAAAGACTTTGATAATGACGGCAAAAAGGGCTTTAGCACAGGCTTTGAAGATTTGCTAAATGCTTCCTTCATGCCGGGAGCCGATGAAATTCAGTTCGATCGCCTGGAACCAGGAACTTATTTTCTGGAAGTCATCAAGAGTACTGACCCCACGACTTCGGTCGACTATACGCTAACACCCAAAGCGTCTCCGATCGCGAATTCCAGACTCAACGTTGAGATCGATCGTATCATTCCGCTCAACAGTCTTGGCAACGTGATTTTGAAGGCGAACATTGAGGGATTCACTCAGCAAACGCAGCCTTTCGGATCGGGCGGCAATCAAGGCATCATTCTCAGTCGACCTGTTGACCCAAATAAGCGAGAAATCAACGTTAAACTGAATGCCTTTAAAGTGGATGCGAACGGCAGGCAATCCCCGCTCGATCTCAATGCCAAATTGGGCAAGACGGAACTGGAGTTCAACTACGACACGCTGACTCGTCAGGTGAAAGGCGAAACAGGCTTCGGCTTCTTTGGCAAAGAGAACGCCACAATACGGCAAACGGTGCGGGGAGACGGTGAAGGAACATCTAGTGGCATCAAAGTCAGCTATGACACGTTCACGGTTCCCGATGTAATTGTTGGCAATCAGCCTGCTGTGCTGCAAGCCAACAATATTCCCGTGATTCGAGGCAGCAACGGCAAAAACCCGATGCAGGGCAGTAACAATAACGGCATTCTGCTGGCACTGGGCGGAGACGATCGCGTGAACAGCCGTGGCGGAGATGACATTGTGGATGGCGGGAGCGGCAAAGATGCGCTGACTGGCGGCAGTGGCAATGACATTCTGATTGGCGGCACCGGAAACGATCGCATCTTCGGCAATGCAGGTGATGACCTGCTCGATGGTGGCAAAGGATTAGATGTGCTGAATGGCGGTGCAGGCAGTGACACCTTTGTTCTCGCTCGCGGCAACGGCACCGATATCATTCAAGACTTCCGCGATGGGCAGGACTTTATCGGGCTAAAAGCAGATTTGAGCCTTGCCGATTTGCGGTTTGTCCAACGCGGCAGCAGCACGGTCATTCAAGCAGGTCAAGAGCAGCTTGCCGTTGTGCAGGGCGTTCGTCCCGCTGCGCTAGACCTGACCGATTTCAAATCCATTGCAACGATGCCCGTTCTGGAAACGATCGTCCCTGTTGTGGCGTAGCGGATTATCCAACTCAGAATTCATCCATCGTGAGTTCTGAGTCACTCCCTACCCCTGCATAGTCAAAACAGAGCAAGACGATCGACTTCGGAACGCTTTAGGAACGCTTCGGGAACGCTTCTTTCGCTAACTTGATTTCAGATGCAATAAGAGAACTGCATCGCTCCTGACTAGTGATTCAAAGAGGACGTTTATTCTGAAACAGAATTGCAGGTATCGCTCGATCGCGCCTCGTGCTGTGTTGAAGACAATCGCTGCTACTACCAGTAACGCAGTTCATCAATGCAGCACAAAGCAACAACAACTTGCTGTCCTCTCGAATCTGAAAACCAATCAGATTACCGCTGTCAATTTCACTTGCTTCACGAGAATAGAAATACCAACATTGCTGGAATAGAATTCCGTGTTTTCGTCTTCCAATGTACTAGCTGAGCCATTGACAACCCATGATTAATGTTCCTCGAGAAGGTATTTCCCATGGCACGTGACGACAACAACTCTACGAGTACTGCTAAGGATTTAGGGCAATTTTCTAGCTCCAACAGATCCTTCTTTCAAGAAGATAACATTGGTCAAGACGATAGGTTGGACTTCTACCGTTTTACCATCAATACTCCATCTCGATTTTCTGCGGTTGTATTTTCTTCCAACGTCAATCTGCTGATATTGCAGGACGCTAACAACCGGACGTTAGATGTCTCTATCCTGAGCACATCATCTGATGTGGGAGTGGTTAGCTCTCAAAACTTGCAGCCTGGAACTTACTTTCTAGAACTTAGCTCCCTTAGTAACACATTCGACGGCTATAAGCTAAGTGCCAGTGCTTTAAGCATTAATCGGGCAGAAACGAGCATCACTCTAGAGCGAATTACAACGTCAGAGCAATTTGATATCAAAATTCCCTTTTCCTCATCTCATCGGGCAGATTTCAAGACGACTATTAACATCGATGGGCAAAGTCGATCGAGTGGTGTATTTGACAAGGATAGCAACGATGTCAAGCCGAACTTTACCTTCACTCAACCTGTCAATATCTCTGCAAAAGAGATTCCCTTCGAGATTAAAGCGATCGATGCTGACCCCGATCGAGATGATCCGGTGGATTTGGTTCCCTTTTTCTCAGAGCTTCCCCAGTTTTTTGGAAAGTATACTCCTGGTACTGACACGCTTTCTACAGGTGATCGTATCAGTGGCTTCATCAGTGGATTTCCCACTCGTGCAGGACTCAGCCAATCTGTAGAAGGGGATGGATTTGCTCGGCTGAGAGATGTGTTTGGCGCTCCAAGTGAGAGAGCTAAACAAGCTAAAGTGACATTCCGAGTTGATTACAACACCTTCACCGCATCATCGACAGCACTCCAAAGTGCCCCAATGATTGTAGGCAATGGCACAAATATCACCGGACGCGATGTTGGTGGCATTTTGGTGGGCAACGATCGCCGCAATAATCTGTTTGCGAAAGGCGGCAACGATGCCGTTTATGGCGGCAAAGGTAACGATCTGCTTGATGGCGGTACAGGCAACGACATCACCTATGGCGGCGATGGCAACGACGTCCATATTGGCGGTGCAGGGCGCGATGTCTTTGTAGTGGATTTGAATTCTAAGAGCGTAGATCTGTTCAAAGATTTTCAGATTAATGGCGATCGCATTGGACTTCCGTTTGCGCTACAGCCCGACATGATTGACGTGATTGCACATCAATTGGGTGCTGCCCTTAAAAGGGGTGGCAATACGCTAGCCGTGCTGCAAGGCGTTCGATCGAATCAACTCACTAACCAGCATTTTGCTCAAGTTGATTTTGCCGCCGTTAAGGGCGTAGAAGTACCCCACGTCATTGTCTAATTTGTAGTCTTGCATTTCACAATCGATTCGGCTTTGGCGCTCGCGATTGTCAACAGGAATTTTTGTTGAAATTTGCTCACATCTTGTTAATTCTTTAACTTCAATGAGAGACATTCAATTATGGCGAACGAAATTATTGAAAGCATACGCACCCCAACCGATATCGTCATATTCAAAGAAACTGAGCCAAATGACTCGCTGGGGCAAGCGAATTCGCTGGGCAACCTACTGAACTTCAGAAGCACAATTGAGGGCAATGTCCGGATCATTACCACGCCTTTTAGCTCAACTCAACCTTCCACGATCATCCGAGATCCGATCGATGTATTCTCCTTTAGCGTCGATCGCCCCTCAAAACTCGATGTCTCACTAAGAACCGCCAAGGCTGAAGATGTCGCAATGCGGCTCATTCGAGATTTGAATGGAGATGGCACAGTGGGTTTGAATGAACTTCTGTCATCTTCTTTCCAACCCGGTGCAGATGAAATTAAGTTCGATCGCCTTGATTCGGGAACCTATTTCTTAGAGGTCAACAAAAGGGAAGGTTTTTCCTCCGTGGATTACAGTTTGATTCCCAGAGCGGGTCAAGTTGTGGCTGCAAACCTGACGATCGGTATCGATCGACTCATTCCGCTCACTTCGAAATCGAACGTTACTGTCAAAGCAGATATCAACGGACAGCAGCAAGTCACTTCTCCCTCATTTTCGCCAGCACCCGGACAAAACATCAACTTATCAGCATCGGTTGATCCAGGCCAACGCGAACTCAGCGTCACCCTGAGGGCTTTTAAGCCGGGGGCAAAAGTTGCTCAAATTCCGCTTGATCTGGACGCGAGAGCAGGCAAAACGGCACTAGAGTTCACCTATGACACGCTGACTCGGCAAGTGAAGCCCAAAGACGGTAACGGTTTCTTTGGCAGCGAAGATCAAATTATCCGACAAACAGTGCGGGGTGATGGAGAAGGCACAATCAGCGGCATTCGCGTTAGCTATGACACGGTCAAGCAAGCCGATCCTAATCCGGGATTAATACCCGTTGAGCGGTTGCCGCGTGTGCCGATCGTGCGTGGTAGCAGCAAAGCAGATCCGATGCGGGGAGGTTCCCAAAGTGGGATTCTATTGGCACTGGGCGGAGATGATCGCGCGAATGGCGGCGATGGCGATGACATTATTGACGGTGGAACGGGCAAAGACACGCTGATTGGCGATACCGGTGATGACATTTTGATTGGTGGTAATCAAAACGATCGCATCTTCGGCAATGCAGGGGATGACATTCTGGAGGGCGGTAGAGGCGCAGATCAGCTCACGGGTAGTGCGGGTGCTGACACCTTTGTTCTGGCTCGCGGCAAGGGAACTGACATCGTCACTGATTTTCAAAATGGTCAAGATTTCATTGGACTAGTTGGATTGTCTTTTGCTGATTTGAAGTTTGTTCAACAGGGCAGCAGCACGATCGTTCAAGCAGGCAAAGAACAACTTGCTCAGCTCTCGGGCGTTCGTGCCACCCAGCTTGATCCAACCGACTTTCGATCGATCACGACGCTAGCCGTTTCAGGCGCGATCATCCCAGTACTGGCATAGGAATCAGCCGCCCGGCTGGATTTGTACAAAAACCTGTACAAAAACGAAATCCAGATTTTATGCCATCTGCATTCCATCTAAAGGTTAAGCGATCGCGACCACACCATTCTTTTGAATTTTTGAGGAGTAAACATCATGAATCGACTGTTCAAATCCTACCGAACTTTATTTGTTGGCTCGCTTCTGACGACGCTACTTCTGAGTTACCCGATCGGTTGGGCTGAAACGGCAATTGCTCATACCGAAAGCCATTACCCTGAGCAAACGACCATTAATTCTGTCACGACTCCGCTATTTGATAACCTAGGCAACTACAGCCATTCGATTTCAACTCGCAATTCGCAGGCACAGCGTTACTTTGATCAGGGATTGATTCTATCCTACGGTTTCAACCATGCCGAAGCGCTGCGATCGTTTCAGCAAGCCGCCCAACTTGATTCCAACTGCGCGATCTGTTACTGGGGCATGGCGTATGTGCTAGGTCCAAATATTAACGCAGCAATGGAAGCGGGAGCCGTTTCCACCGCCTGGGAAGCGATTCAAAAGGCGATTGCCCTTAGCCCGTCTGCCAGCCCTAAAGAACGCGCCTACATTGCGGCACTGGCAACCCGCTACGCACCTGAGCCTGTTGAAGACCGAACTGCTCTCAACCTTGCTTATGCGAACGCGATGCGGCAAGTGGTACAACAATATCCTGATGATCTTGATGCTGCCACCCTGTTTGCCGAAGCACTGATGGACACCATGCCCTGGGACTATTGGGCAGAAGACGGCACGCCCAAACCTGAAGGCGCAGAAATCATTGCAACGCTGGAATCTGTCCTGCAACGCAACCCAAACCATCCCGGCGCACTGCACCTCTACATCCATGCGGTGGAAGCCGAACGTCCAGAACTGGCAGCACAAGCCGCCGATCGCCTCCGTGACCTCAACATCAACACCGGGCACCTGATTCACATGCCGGGTCACATCTATATTCGGGTGGGACGCTACCACGATGCCGTCATTGCCAATCAGCAAGCCGCCGCCGCCGATGCCTTCTATGCTCAACAGCACAACCCAGAAGGAACGTATCCCACAGTTTATATGCCCCATAATCATCACTTTCTCTGGTTTGCAGCGGTGATGTCGGGACAGCGGGAAGTGGCAATGCAGGCTGCCCAACAAACGGCAAATTTAGTGGATCAATCCCTGATCCAACAAGCAGGCAATGGTCCCTTGCAACATTTCACCCTGATTCCGCTTTATACTCAGGTCAAGTTTGGGCAATGGAATGAAATTTTGGCGCAGCCTGCCCCAGGGCAGGATTTGATCTATCCCACAGGCGTTTGGCATTTTGCTCGCGGCATGGCATACACGGCAAAAGGCCAGCTTCAGCAAGCAGATCGGGAACTCCAGGCCCTCCAGGCGATCGCCACCAATCCTGATCTGGAGTCTGTCACCGTCGATGGTCTTAACAGCGCAGATTATCTGCTAAAAATTGCGATCGAAGTGCTATCCGGTGAACTGGCAGCTAAACAGGGAAACTATCAGGAAGCGATCGCCCATCTTCGTCAAGGCGTTGAGTTGGAGGATAGCCTCACATACACTGAACCTGCTTCCTGGTATGCTCCGGTACGTCAGACTTTAGGCTCAGTGCTGCTCCAAGCCAACCGCCCCACAGAAGCCGAGCAAGTTTACCGAGCGGATTTAGCAATCTATCCCGAAAACGGTTGGTCGCTCTATGGGCTAGCGCAAAGTTTACGAGCGCAAGGCAAAGAGCAAGAAGCACAGCAGGTACAAGCCCGATTTGAGCAGGCTTGGCAATATGCCGATACCTCGATCGCTGCTTTGCAGTAGTCGTCATGCAAAGTGTTTTCCTGGTTTGCAATCTGTTTCAGAAACCTAATTCATTGGAAATCAATTCATGCAGTACCTGTCTTCACCGACGCTCACGACAGTCTCCTACGACAAATCCGGCAGTGGTCCACCCCTAATTCTCGTACACGGCAGCTTCAGCGATCACAATACTAACTGGGAGTTTGTAAAACCCCGATTCGAGAAGCAGTTTACCGTTTATGCGATCGCTCGTCGTGGACGGGGTGAAACAGACGCAACCGAAGGTCACAGTCTTATTGATGAAAGTTTGGATGTCGTGACCCTGATTCAGGCGATTGATGAACCCGTTTTCCTTCTGGGTCACTCCTATGGTGCTCAGGTTGCCCTTGCCGCAGCGAACAAAGTTCCCAACCACGTGCTGAAACTGGTGCTTTACGAGGCTCCCTATCCGCAGTCCATTCGTAAAGAAGCTCTAATGCAGCTGGAGGCACTGGCGCAGGCAGACCACTGGGAGGATTTTGCAATCACCTTCTTCCGCGATGTTCTGTTTGTCCCGATTGAGGAGCTAGACGAACTGCGAGCCACCGAACTTTGGTCGCCAATTATTGCCGATGCGAAGGCAACGCTGGGCGATCTTCGGACACTGGTCCGGTACAATTTCAAAGCCGATCGCTTTCGGGATCTTCCAATCCCGGTGCTGCTCCAGATTGGCAGCGAAAGCCCTCGTGACCTTTATGTGACTAATGCGATCGCCGCCGTCCTTCCTGATGCTCGCATTGAAGAGTTACCGGGCCAGGCACACGAAGGAATGACCACAGCACCCGAATTGTACACCGAGGCAGTATTTCGCTTCTTGCTTGAAAAATAGATTGAAGTTCTAGTGACCGTTGTCGCCACCATTGCCCTGACTTAATCTAGCCTGACCCTCTACTGCACTAGCTTTCTGAATGGTGCGCCAAACTTTAGAGGCAGTACTGCTGCAAGCGAACCGTCCTGCCCAGGCAGAGCAAGCCTATCTGGAGAATGTGGCTGAATATCCTGAAAACGGCTGGTCACTTTATGGGCTAGCGCAGAGCTTATGGGCAGAGGGCAAAACACAAGAAGCGCAACAGGTGCAAACTCAATTTGAGCAAGCTTGGCGCGATGCAGACGCTTCGATTACCACCTCACGGTAATAAGGCATCTGTCGGTTCTGATCCGCACTGCTAACCAAAACCGACAGAAATAGTAACTCGCAAAACATAGTAACTCGATTGACCTATAGGAGACGATCGCCATGAAGATCCAATTTACCAAGCATGGAGGTAAGCAGGACTGGATGGAGTGCATTCGCGACAATGGAACTTCTACCCGATGTCCAATGCCAAAACAGGGCATTCTGCCTCACGATTTTGTTCATTACGTGGTTGAAGATACGCTCAAACTCAAACGGGGATTTTATGGCATTTTATCCATAGGCGTTGGGTTTCCGAACTCGGCTCCTCCCTGGGATGCTGGCGACTTTCAATTAAACGATCTCAGTGAAGCACTGCAAGCCGAATCGTTCGTAGAATGCTTCCAAGCCGAGATGTGGAATGGCTTCGAATCCAGCGAAAACTTTTGGGAAATTTTACAAATCGCCTGTAGCCAGCGCAGCGTTCCTACTCCAGATCACATCACAAGCGATAATCTGCAACAAGTACGCTCTCGGCTGCGAGCTTATACCGAACAATGGGATGCACTGCCAATTGGTGAAACATTAACAGTTGTGTTTAATTCATGAGCGATCGAAGCAAAAGCACATGAACTATCATTGAAGCGAGTGTTTGTTGAAGCAAGCATTACTGCGATTTAGCAGCATCCTACTGAGCATTGTCTATCTACCGCCAGCAATCCGCCATATTATTCTTAGAACAAAACTAAGAAACTGTTTGTGGATCCTTTGATTCACAAAAGATTTGATGGCAAG
>NZ_JACJOR010000246.1:0-5132 GCF_014695615.1 Leptolyngbya sp. FACHB-711 | reverse complement strand
GCGATGCCAGGATGTCAATTCCTACAAAGAAAATCTGACCTTCAGGATTAAGCAAAAATCGCCATGCCAGGTTAATATCGACCTTATCGCCAAACCATGGTGTTTGCACTTTCCCTATCACTTTAATCTGAGTGAATCCTGCTTCGGCTGGCTCAGAAACCCCTTGTTCTGGTAACAGCGTGAGTCCGTAGCATTCGTCACGCATATACGCGAGAATATTTTCATGACCTGTAATCGGTTCCTGGAAGGGAGGTTTCAGGGCACCTTCTGCTGCAAATAAAGCCACAGCCGCCCGAAAATCAAAGGCGTTCATATTGTTCATATAGCTGAGGACAGTCTCATTATTGACACCCTTAACGCTGACTCTGGTTCGAGGTGCAGCCTCTTTCGGGGCAATTACGGGTTCTTGAACTTTTGCAGTATTTCCCGTTGAGGCATATCCCATGCTGACAACAACATCTTGGAATACGGTAAGTTGCTGTCCTCCTTCTAGCTGACGGATAGCTTGGAGCAAATCTGCTGCTTTTGTAGACAATTGATAGCCTTTGGGAATAGGAGCTACAATTTTCTGTTCCATCCACTCACTTAACTGATACCAGAAGCCCAACTTAATGTTTGTCCCAAAGGACGAATAGGTCCGACAAATCGGCGTATCTGTGTGGTTGACCAGATCGCACATTACTTGCGTTTGTTCTAGCGCTGACATCTGCTTGATTTCAGTCAGAGTTGCTTCGGCAAATACCATATTGACGACCTGTATGGCAGCGGACGTAATGGCCATGCCCATTTCAGTGTAGGCAAACCAAAGTAACGCTAACTGATCTTCAGCGCTCAATTGATTGAATGATTGAACGATCGCTGGAATAGTATCAGCAACTTGAGTGTCAGGGAAGATAGAACGGGCTGAATCGATCGTAAAAGACATAGTTAAAGCCTCAGAAAGGACATAAAATTTTGAAAATTGGTATTACCCAAATTACCAAACTAGAAATATATCGAAGAAGGGAGTTTAATCGAACAAGCCATCTACCGTTTGTCGAAACGCAATTAGAGCATGATTAGAGCGCAAGGGTTCCGGGTCTTCCAACAATTGCTCAGAGGCTTTCGAGTTAACGATCGTTTTGATTTCAATACTGGTGTTATGGCCAGCCATATCCCCCATACGTCTCCCATGACTGCCTGCGCCCTGGGCTGGAATGATCGTATGACCAGAAACCCCCAGTTTTGTGAGCAGTTGGATCAACCGATCTTGTAGGAAAGCTTCACCGATAATGGTGACAAGAACACCTTTTGCGACAGAAGTAGACATAAAACCCCCAAAATAGTTTCGTTGAAAGGAATTTGAATGGCTGTAGTTCTTAATCTTGGACTAGAGCGTTTTGCCAGCATCCAATGTCTTAAACAAATGCCTCAGATGACTGGTGCGAGTTGATTGGTGCAGGTTGAACCTGATTTAATAGCTGATGCAGTTTCTCACCTTCGATCGCCTCTGTTTCCAGAAGTTGTAGGGTAATGGTTTCTAGCAAATCGCGGTTTTGCCTAATCGTCTCCAACGCCTGTTGATGCGCGGTCTCCACGATTTCTTTCACCTCGCGATCGATCGCCTGGGCGGTTTCATCACTCACGGAGCGGCGGGCATTGGGCATCCCATTTTCCAGAAACATCGGTCTTGTGCTTTGCTGATACGCCAGCGGTCCCAGAATTTTGCTCATGCCAAAGGTGGTTACCATTTGCTCCGCCAGATCAGTCGCCCGCTGCAAATCATTGGATGCTCCAGTCGTGATGCTGTTAAACACAATCTCTTCTGCCGATCGCCCACCCAGTAAGGTTGCGATCTGTCCCCGCAGTTCGGCTTCATCCATTAAAAACCGATCTTCGGTTGGCAGTTGCAGTGTGTACCCCAGAGCTGCCATGCCGCGAGAGACAATCGAGATTTTTTCCACCCGACCACTTCCTGGCATCAGTTGACCCACCAAGGCATGACCGACCTCGTGATAGGCCACGATTTTCTTTTCTTTATCGTTCAGAACCCGGCTTTTCTTTTCCAGTCCTGCCACAACCCGCTCGATCGCTTCGGCAAAATCTGTCTGAGCGACTGCCTGCCGTCCATTCCGAGCCGCTAACAGTGCCGCTTCATTCACCAGGTTTGCCAGGTCTGCTCCGGCAAAACCAGGGGTACGGGTGGCGATCGCCTTGAGATCCACATCCTCTCCCAGCTTCACTTTTTGAGCATGGATATTGAGAATGGCTTCTCGTCCCGCTAGGGCAGGGCGATCAACCAACACTTGCCGATCAAACCGACCGGGGCGCAAAAGGGCCGGATCGAGAATTTCCGGGCGATTGGTGGCGGCTAACACGATGACTGTTGCCCCTTCTGCCGCAAAGCCGTCCATCTCAGACAACAACTGGTTTAGCGTTTGTTCTCGCTCATCATTGCCGCCATAGAACCCGTTGCTGCTGCGCGACTTACCGATCGCATCCAGTTCATCAATAAACACAATGCAGGGAGCCTGCTTCTTCGCCTGTTCAAACAAATCCCGCACCCGCGAAGATCCCACCCCGACAAACATTTCTACAAACTCAGATCCGGAAATACTGAAAAAGGGAACTCCAGCTTCCCCAGCCACAGCTTTTGCCAGCAGCGTTTTACCTGTTCCTGGTGGTCCGACCAGCAGCACACCTTTGGGAATTCGCGCTCCAATCTGGGTGTAACGTGCAGGTGTTTTGAGGAAGTCCACGATTTCGACTAACTCAGCCTTGGCTTCCTCGACCCCTGCCACGTCCGCAAAGGTTGTCTTGGCAGCTTCGCCTTCCACATATACCTTGGCTTTGCTCTTACCGATCGAAAGCATCCCCTGGGCACCGCCGCCACGCCGCATAAAAAACTGCCAGATGCCAACAAAGATGAGTGGGGGAATCACCCAACCCAGAATGTTACCAACCCAGCCATTTCTGGGCGGCGGGGCAGCGGCAAATTCAACGCCTTTCTCTTCTAGCAAATTGGGCAAGCCCAAATCAAAAATAGGAGTGGTTGAGAACACTTGCCCAGCCTGATCATCAGCCGTCTTCAATTGAAATCGAATCTGATTTTGTCCCACCTGCACCCGTTGAACTTCACCTTCCTGCACCTGATGGATAAACAGGCTGTAGGGCACACCAGGAATTTTGGGACCTAAAATATTCGGCAAGACAAGATTGGAAATTAGAAACAAGGTCCCTATGATCAGAAAAATATTGCTGAATTGGCGGGAACGTTGAGGAGTTGGTTGATCTTTAATCGGCATCACTATTACCTAAGAAAATTGAAACAAAAAATTCGTACTTTACACTCATTAAAATGAAAGGATGGAGTTTCCAATTTATAAATTACCGGGAAACCGTTGTACTTCCCGGTTGGTTTGGTTGAATATGATATAAAAAACAATAAAAACTTTAACTTGATCGTTCTGAATGAATGAGATTTTGGAAGACGCAACGCACCCAAAACCTGATGCGCAATCTATACAGCTGTCTTTGCTAATTAATCAATCGCAGTAGGGTTACTGAAAGAACGCGGCAGTACCTGAGCTACAACAAATTCCAGAAGTGAAGAACCCCTTGACCGGAAAACAGCTCAATCAGTAGAACAGACACGAATCCGAGCATCGCTAAACGACCATTCCAGCTCTCAGTTTGAGGGGTAAAGCCCGAAACCCAACCGTTGCGATCGTTAGAATTAGAAGAGGTAATTTTTGTAGAACTTGTCATGATTATTACTCCGAGCTTTGTAATTTTAAGAACTGGTTCAAGCATAAGCAATTAGAATTGCTGTCTAAACTAACGAGCAGCAAAATCTGAGCCTAATTTCCATTCATGCTTCAAAATCTCTTGATACATCGTTTTCTGAATCATCATGAGCCGATGCTGCTTAACCAGAAATTCCTGTGCCTGTTCACACGACATTTTTTGAACCATATCAGCAAAGCTTCTGAGGCTAAAATCCTGCTCTATAGTAAGTTCGATCGCCCGGTCCATATTCATGTCCGTATCCATATCTGACTCCTATCACCTAAGCGGGGTAAAACCATGAGTTTGATAGTAAACTAGCCGTCTTGCAATCTTTGCTCTGTAAGCAGATCGACCTGCTGCGCTTGCTATACAAATTTCCGATGTCTCAGTTATTGATGGAAGCACTATCAGGAAATTCGTGATCAGGAGTTTGTTGCGTTATGCGAACCACTATAACAAAATACTTACATGAATTACGTCAAATCTCCAATTCATTCCAATGTATTTCTGAAGGAGGAGATTTCTAAAGGAAGACATGTAAAGCGATCGCATCAACGCGGGCAACTAAAGCCAGCCGATTCATTAGACAATAAGAACTAATATTCGATCCTCTGATATCCAACTCCCTCCAAATATCGAAGGTTACTCTTCTACTATGACAATGCGATGTTTTGTATACAGGGTTATTGGGTTGATCAAAAAAGTTCCCACCTGCTTAACGTAAAGTAAGAGGTAGGAAGTTAAAGTGATGAAGCGATCGTATCTCGTAAGAAGAGAGCAGAATTAGACTACATCAATAAGTCCTATTTTGCGTCACCAAATTGTCCTGTAATCGTCCCATCATGTCTTTTTGGGTCTTTCTTTTGTTTCTTAGTTCCATCAGAATGTGCTTTCGGTTTTTTAGCTTCTCTATTACCTTTTTGTTCTTTTGACATAAAGATTCTCTATCAAAATTACTTTAAAGATTTTGCTTCAAGCACTAAAATAATTGGCGGATTTTAGTAATCGTTGTGCGTTCTCCCATCTGGCATTTTTGCTCCATTCAAGTTCGCTCCCTTGAAATTTGTTCCTTTCAATCCCTGCGGGTCGATTCCCCGCTGCTCTGCAGCGTAAAATGCCAGGATGAGCGAGTACATTCACAAAAGTCATAACGTCACGATTTTGCTCTATCACCTAGTAGTCTGCCAAGGGAACTTTGCCTGGTGGGGTTATTTCTGGTAAGGTGACTCAAATCCAGGAAGATCATTATGAGTCAGAAGCGTTACATCGTCGATTTAACGGATGCCGAAGTTCAACAGCTAGAAACCCTGTTGAGGACTGGAAAGCACTCGGCTCGCAAACTGACCCGTGCCCGTATCTTGTTG
>NZ_JACJOR010000245.1:0-2880 GCF_014695615.1 Leptolyngbya sp. FACHB-711 | reverse complement strand
CGTTACAAAAATTCATATCTTCTCTCAGTTTTTGTCATTCCCTTGTCTGTCGTAGTCGATCGCCTTGTCCGCAGTTTAAAATCTGTCCCATGAGAAAACAGATCGCGTGTGCTGGATTAGTTATTGGATTCACGATCGGATTTGCCTTCATGCTGGCAACCGTGCTGGGTGGAATGCCCTCAGCGTATGCCTTTACCGAAGAACAGCGATTAGTCAGCGAAGTTTGGCGACTGGTCGATCGCGCCTATGTCGATGATTCTTTTAACCATCAGAACTGGTGGCAGGTGCGGCAGAAAGTGCTTCAGCAGCCGCTCCAGAATCGGGAGCAGACTTATACTGCTATTCAAAAAATGCTGGGGTTGCTGGACGACCCCTTTACCCGCTTGCTAAAGCCAGATCAGTACCGCAGCCTGCAAACCAATACCTCCGGTGAGCTGACGGGCGTGGGACTCCAGATCGCCCAGGAAAATTCGACCGGGGAACTGCGCGTCATTGCCCCGATCGAAGGTTCTCCAGCAGCGCAGGCAGGAATTAAGCCTCGCGATCGAATCATTAAAATCAACGGCTATCCCACGGTGAAGCTGAGCCTGGATGAAGCAGCGGAACGGATGCGGGGTCCGGCCGGCAGTCGCGTCACGCTTACCATTGCTCAGGACGGACAGGAAGAGGCGCAGGCAAAAGATGTGCTGCTGGTGCGCGATCGAATCACGCTCAATCCGGTTTATGCTGCGCTTAAGGCAGAGTCTGAGGAGACCCAGGTGGGCTATATTCGGCTGAGCCAGTTTAACGCGAACGCTAGTTCTGAACTTGCTCACGCCATTCGCAATCTGGAACAGCAAGGCGCGAATGCCTATGTTCTCGATCTTCGCAGCAATCCGGGCGGACTGCTTCAGTCTGGCATTGATATTGCCAAGCTCTGGCTAGATGGCGGAACCGTGGTTTACACCGTGAACCGAAACGGCATTCAGGACAGCTTTACCGACGATGGATCTGCTCTGACCGATGATCCGCTTGTGGTGCTGGTAAATCAGGGAACTGCCAGCGCGAGCGAGATTTTGGCAGGCGCATTGCAAGATAACGGACGCGCCCAGCTTGTGGGAGAACGCACCTTTGGCAAAGGATTGATTCAGTCGCTCTTTAGCTTGTCCGATGGGTCAGGCTTAGCAGTGACGATCGCCAAATACGAAACGCCAAATCACCATGACATTAATAAACAGGGCATTATCCCCGATATTGTTGTGCCGCTCGACCCGATCGATCGCGATCAGATTGCCACCGCTGCCGATCGCCAGTATCAAGCCGCTGTTGATCTGTTAACTCATCATGCAGTCTTGGCAGGAGCCGCGTAATCGCGAACGGATCTATCATGATCCGCTGCATGGGGCGATCGTGCTCAACGGACGCGATCCATCTGAGGCGCTGCTGATCCATTTGATTGATACACCTGCTTTTCAGCGATTGCGGCGGATTCGCCAGTTGGGTCCGGCAAGCCTCACCTTTCACGGCGCAGAAACTTCCCGGTTTACCCATTCCCTGGGAGTTGTTGAAGTTGCGCGTCGGGTGTTCGATCGCGTGTCGAAAGACTATCCTCAGCTTCAGCCTTACCGGGCTGTGGTGTTGTGTGCTGCATTGCTGCATGACATTGGGCACGGTCCCTTTAGCCATACCTGTGAGGAAATTTTTGGCAGCGATCACGAGTCCTGGACAAAGCGGATCATTACAGAGTCGGAGCCAATTCGCGAATGTCTCGATCGCTTTGACCCCGATTTACTGCCGCAGATTCATCAGGTTCACCGCAAACAGCATCCCGTTCCTCTAGTGTGGCAGTTGGTCACGAGTCAGCTTGACTGCGATCGCATTGATTACCTGATGCGCGACAGCTATTTTAGCGGAGCGTCCTACGGCATTCTGGATCTCGATCGAATTTTGTTGGCTCTGCGATTTGATCCAGTGACGCAGCAAATGGTCGTGGCTCAAAAGGGCATGGCGGCGATCGAGCATTATTTGCTGGTGCGATATTTTATGTATGCTCAGGTGTATAACCATTCTAAAAATCTGGCAGCCACTTGGATTTTATCGGGAGCCTTCCGACGGGCAAAGCAGCTCTTGTCGCAAGATGAACTGTGGGCAGACCCGAATATGACTGCCTGGTTAAGCCAGGACTGTAACCAAATTACGCTTGAGCAATATCTTGCCGCTGATGATGGCGTGTTTTTTTATCACCTGCAACAGTGGCAGCACCTGCCTGATCCGCTTTTGGCTGATTTGTGCCGCCGCTTTGTCGATCGCGATTTGTTGAAAGCCTGGGATATTTCTCAGTTTGATGAATCCACGCAAAAAGCTCTGCTCGAGGAAGCCCACTCGAAACTAGAACACTTAGGCTTTGTGCCCGATTATTACGCAGGCATCTGCAAAACGGTGAGCCGGGGCTACACCCTTTACCAAAAGGGAATTAATCTACTCACCGACTCCGGACTGCAAGAAATTAGTGAACGATCGCCCCTAGTGCGAACCCTGACTCACCCTTGGCAGCGAAGCTGGTTGCTGTATCCTCGTCAGTTAAATGTAAGCGAACTGATGCAAAGCATTTCTGCTTGAACGGGAATGGGGCTAAAGCGCGAATCAAAAACGAATCAAAAAACAGAATTAAAAAAGGCAGCCCTGAGACTGCCATTGAGGCAACATGCTTTCGCAGTTTGCTGCTTGAATGAGACCACCCAATCGGGGAATTTGAAGAACCAGAAGAGTTGCCTGCCCCCTGACTCCTCAACTTCGGCAGAAACTTCGCTTTCCTTAGAGTCTCAAGGTTCCCTATGGGGGAGGAATTGAGGGGGCACGGCACTTTTGATGCGTTTCAAAAACCCTGTTCGTTTCAAAAAA
>NZ_JACJOR010000244.1:0-3932 GCF_014695615.1 Leptolyngbya sp. FACHB-711 | reverse complement strand
CGTCCACCCCAGTATTCTGGATGCCTACCTGGAAGAAAAGCTGTTCGACCTGACCCAATCGCTAATCGAGCTTGAAGAGGCGATCGAAGCTGTGGAAGCTGCTAAATATCAACTCCGTCAGGAAGAACGCGCCGTACTCGCCGTCCTAGAAGCTTACACCGCAGCCCTGCAGCCCGAAGCGGAAAAGCCGAAGCGAAAATCAGCGAAAAGTAAGCAAAAGTCGATCGCGGCTTGAGGAAATTTTTACAAGGTTCTGTTTGAGCGGTAAGCTTCGTTCCAGTCCTTTAGGCTGGCTCAATTGCGATCGCCGATGCCGCTACAATCGCGAATTCAGGAAAAGGCTCTCCTCCAAATGTCCAAGCCCCTCAGCCTGGGCAATTTAGGGGACAATGGAACCGCTCACACTCCTTAATTCCTCACCCCCTCATTTCTCAATGACGATCGGCATCTGGATTCTTGGCGATCAGCTCTGGCTAGAACAATCTGCGCTCCAAAGCTGTCTTTCGCGTCAGCAGGAAACGCCTGTTCTCTTGATTGAATCTGTTCGCCACGCGCAAAAGCTGCCCTACCATTTGCAAAAGCTCGTCCTGGTCTGGTCGGCGATGCGCCACTTTGCTCAGGAGCTTCGCGAAGCCGGATGGCAGGTAACATATCGAATCGAGGAAGACTTTGAAACGCCGCTCAAAGCCTGGATTGCGGAATATAGGATTACCGAACTGCGGGTGATGACCCCCACCGATCGCCCCTTTCGCTTGCTGATTCAATCCCTTGATCTCCCCTGCACGGTCACCTTCACGCCCAGCAATCGCTTTATCTGGACAGAGACAGCCTTCACGGAGTGGGCAGACTCCCGCAAGCGGCTGATTATGGAGGACTTTTATCGCGAGGGACGGCAACGCTTCAATATCTTGATGCAGGGGAAGCAGCCCCTCGGCGGTCGGTGGAATTTCGATCGCGAAAATCGCAAGCCGCCCAAAGGAAAACTAACGCTGCCCGAAGCCCTCTGGTTTGAACCGGATGCCATTACCCAAGACGTGATCGACTGGCTCAAACAGTCCCCCGCCTTCAAAGAGAGCCACACCTACTGGCAGATCGATCCTTTTCGCTGGGGAGTAACGCGATCGCAGGCAAGGCAAGTGCTCGACTTTTTTATTCAAACCCGCCTCTCAAACTTCGGACCGTACCAGGACGCGATGATCACAGGCGAGCAAACCCTGTGGCACGCGATGCTATCGCCCTATCTCAATCTGGGACTACTGCATCCGATCGAGGTGATTCAGGCAGCCGAGCAGGGCTATTACGACAGTCAGTACAACGATCCCCAGGGTGAATGGCAGCTCAGCAGCATCGAGGGCTTTATCCGGCAAATTCTGGGCTGGCGGGAATATATGCACGGCATTTATCACTACATGGGCGAGGAGTATCCCGATCGCAATTTCTTCGACCACCATCAGCCCTTGCCTGCTTTCTACTGGACAGGTGAAACCCAGATGCACTGTATTCATCAGGTTGTCCATCAGGTGAAAGAAATCGGCTATGCCCATCACATTCAGCGGCTCATGGTGCTCAACAACTTTGCTCTGATCGCCGGAGTCTCACCGCAGGAATTGCAGGACTGGTTCCACACTGCCTTTATCGACGGCTACGACTGGGTAATGCAGGCAAACGTGATTGGCATGGGACAATACGCTGACGGCGGACTGATGGCATCTAAGCCCTACGCTGCCTCAGCGAACTACGTCAACACAATGAGCGACTACTGCAAGCACTGCGATTACAACCCCAAACGGCGCACCGGAGCGGATGCCTGCCCGTTCAATTTCTTTTACTGGGACTTTCTGGCGCGGCACCATTCCAAGCTCCAAAACAACGATCGCATGAAGCACATTCTGCTCAACCTAAATCGCATCGCATCTGAAGAACTGGCGCAAATCCAGCAGCAGGCCGCTGACTGGCGTATTAACCATCAGCAAACCGAATACCTCCTGCCCTGCACGCCCCATTCTTCTAAGCCTGATCCACATGACCCATCTGCTTGAACTTCGCAGCCGCTATCTTGAACTGACGAATCGTACTCTGCCCCAGCTTGCACAACAGCGCGGGTTTCCCGTCAGCGATAACCACTGCTTTCAGCGCATCATCCTCGATAATTTGTTGGGACAATGCTGGTACGAAGTTCTGGAACGCGGTAAGGTTCCCGCCTACCAACAGCTCACCGCATTGCAGCTCCAGCAGGCGATCGATCTCGCAGAAGCCATTATCACTCAACCTAATTTCTATCTGAAACAGCTCAATCAGAATAGCCTCACCTGGAGAAGGAAGGGGCGATCGAGCCTGCCCAAACCCGCAGAAACGGCAGAAAAACCATAGGATGAGGTATGCCTCATCGCTTGTCCTTATTCTGCATCTGCATCGGAATGCTGGTGTACTTCACACAGGTAACGGTGCTGTTTCCGGTGTTGCCGCTTTATGTAAACCAACGCTGGCAAGATGCGCCGCTCGGGTTTGTAGTGGGGGCAATGGCAATCGGGCTGCTGTTTTTTCGTCCGCCCATTGGCTGGCTAATCGATCGCTGGGGACGTAAACCGGTGCTGTGGATAGGGCTGGGCATCATGCTGGCAATTTTGCCGCTCTATCTCTGGTCGCCGACTCCTTTCTGGCTTATGGGGGTGCGGGTGCTGCACGGTATTAGTCAGGCGGCATTTGGCACAGCTTCTCAAACCCTGCTGGTGGATCTGGTTCCCCCAGAGCGTCGGACGGCGTTGCTGGGATATCTGGCAATGAGTAATACGATCGGCTTCTCGCTAGGTCCGCTGCTGGGATCGCTGGTGTTTCGGCAGGGCGGCTTTTCCCACACGGTGCTGCTGATGGGAGTTCTGACGCTGGTTGGCATTGTTTTCAGTCTGCCGCTGCCCTGGAAATCGTCCTCTCCACCGCCGAACCGTCAGGCGATCGTCAACCGTAGCTTTCCCTGGAAGACGATTCTCCGTTATCCGGTGAGAGACGCAACGCTGCTGTTTTTTACAAATTCATTTCTGCATGGCGCAGTCGTGACTTTTCTACCGCTGTTTGTGCCGAATGCTGCCCTCTTCTATAGCCTGAATGCACTGGTTGCGGTACTGGTTCGGTTTGGGCTGGGGCGATGGGGCAACCGCCTTTCTCGCCGATGGATTGTGAGTTTGGGCATCTTTTGTTCGGGGACGGCGTTGATAGGGCTATCGATCGCGCCTGAGTGGCTGATGCTATGGTCGATCGTTTATGGGCTAGGATTTGGCTCTCTGTTTCCGGTGCTGTCTGCCGTGGTGTCGCTGTCGGCTCCGCAGGCGGTTCGCGGTCGGGTGTACAGCGTTTTTCTCGCCGGGTTTGACGGGGGCATGACCTTAGGGGGGGCAGGGGTACAGCTGCTCGTTGCTGTGCTGCCGTTAAATGACTTATTTCTCATCCTGGGCAGTCTGGGAAGTGGGGCAAGTCTGGTTGCGCTGCGGCAGTTTGCTCAACCGCTTCCCCATGCGGAACACTGCTCTCCAGCAGCTTCAATCGATCGGACAAGGGACAAGTAAGGCAGGCTGGCAGTCATCACCCAGGACAACGGGGTCCTTGTGCCATCATCATGCTGCCATCCGTCCAAGCCAGATACTTATCTTTTCATCAAAAATTAGCTTTATAAAGTTCTTTTACTGAATTCTCTTCGGTGCTTTACCTTAAAAATTAGCTTTAAACTTCCTTTACGAAATTCTCTCGCTTCTTTACCTTTTCTAGTCCATCCATTATTGCGAAAGGCGAGCAGGATAGTAATAATACTGACATAGCTAGTTCCAGTAATGTTCCAGGAATATATTAGAGCTACCAGGCGTCCAACTCGGTCGCTTTAGCTCTTCTTCATAAAACTTCCCCCCTTCTTCACATTCTCCAGTCTATGAACTATTGCTTAG